>NZ_CEVWNY010000012.1:0-46179 GCF_982384815.1 Desulfitobacterium sp.
CAAAAAGTTCATCCACATGGGCAGTACAAATAAGACAATGAGAATATCTCTTTTTTTCAGTTCCTTGGAATTTAAGATCATAGCCATGGGATAACCCAACACCAGACAAAAAACCGTACTGATGAAGGCCAGCCAAATAGACCGTCCGATAACCTTTAAATAAATTGGTTCAAAAACTCTTTGTAAATGTTCCGTAGTAAACCTTGGACCTGCGGAACCGGTCTCAAATACGCTAAAATAAACCACCAAAAACAGCGGGACAATAGTAAATACCAGCATCCAAACTAAATAAGGACTTGCCAAAAACCTTCTCTTCAATCCCGCTTCACCTTCCTCATAATATGAATATCATTAGGAAGAATCTTGAGTCCCACAGTATTACCCACTTCCTCCATAAGAGTACTATGGACCATCCAACGGAACTCGCTGCTTTGAATCATCATTTCGTAGTGAACACCCTTAAAGACAACTGATTGAACCTCGCCGGTAAGCATACCTTCCTCTTCCGGCACCGGCTTCAGGTCTTCCGGGCGGATCACCACATCCACCGGTTCATTAGCGAAAAAACCCTTATCCACACAGACAAAGTTGCGGCCATGAAAATTAACCAAGCAATCTTCAAGCATTACGCCATTTAGAATATTGCTCTCCCCGATAAAATCAGCGACAAAAACATTTTTAGGCTCATTATAGATATCAATAGGGGTACCGATCTGTTGAATTCTCCCTTGATTCATAACCACAATAGTGTCGGACATGGTCAAGGCTTCTTCCTGGTCATGAGTTACAAAAACAAAGGTGATCCCCAAACGCTGCTGGATGTTTTTTAACTCCATCTGCATTTCTTTGCGCAGCTTCAGATCCAGGGCCGCCAAGGGCTCGTCCAAGAGCAGTACCTCCGGTTCATTAACAATGGCTCTGGCAATAGCAACCCGCTGACGTTGCCCACCGCTTAAGGAGTCAACATTTCTTTTCTCGAAACCTCCTAAATTCATTAGTTCCATAACCGGAATAACCTTTTTTGCTATGGTCTTATTATCCAGCTTCTTGATCCGTAAGCCAAAGGCAATGTTTTCAAAAACATTCATATGCGGAAACAGCGCATACTGCTGAAAAACCGTATTGACTTTACGCTTATAAGGAGGGAAGTCGTTGATTTTCTTGCCTTCAAAAAGGATGTCTCCGCTCGTAACATTTTCAAACCCTCCAATGATCCGAAGGGTCGTCGTTTTACCGCAACCGCTTGGTCCAAGAAGGGTTATAAACTCATTGCGCAAAATATAGAGATTTATATTATCCAAGACTTGCGCCCCGTCATATTCCTTGGTCACGTTGACAAGTCTAATTATTTCTTCGTTCATACCCGACCTCCTCAAACCTAACCCGCTGTCGAAAACATGCGGTAATTAAAAAGATAACAATGTATACATAACATTTTAGCAGATTAACGTCAATATTTCTTTAGGAAAAAAGAAAAAAGAATTCTTGTAAAGCCGATAATAGCAAAGCTGAGAATCGTTTTTGATTCTCAGCTTCATAATTTCCTCGATTATTCTTTAATTATTTTAGGGGACCATGCCATCGGACATTTTTGCATATTCATCTTTGCTATAACGGCTTGTTTTTACATTTACGTCTAACTTTATTTCCTCATCATTGGTCTTTTTGCTTTTAGGCATATTGTTCTGACTCATTATTAAAACCTCCGCTTTATTTAATGTATGTAAATCCTGTTGAACTCTATTTAATAGGCTTCAATCTGGCCGTAAAGTGTCTCAAGATGGGTGGCTCATAGGTAAACTCAAGTCCTACTAAATCCTTGACCTTATCCTTGATGCCAATCAAACCATCGGCAATAACATCCATATGACTATTGGTATAGGTTCTTCTGGGAATGGTTAAACGCAGCAACTCCATGGGGGATTCAAGGTTTTCTCCAGTATCAGGATCTCTTCCCAGTAAGAACGAGCCAATTTCCACAGAACGTACTCCTGTATCTAAATACAGCTCGTTAGCCAAAGCTTGTGCCGGAAATTGATAATAAGGAATATGAGATACCAAGCGTTTGGCATCCACAAATACCGCATGTCCACCCGTTGGATATTGGTAGGGAATCCCCCCCTCACGCAAGCGTTCGCCCAAGTATTCAATCTGGGAAATACGGTAGTCGAGGTAGTCATAGTCCATTCCTTCATAAAGGCCTCTTGCTAAGGCCTCAATGTCGCGACCTGCAAGTCCTCCGTAGGTGATGAAGCCTTCCATGGGAACCGTTCTTGAAGCACATTTGTTAAACAAATCTTCATCATCTTTTATGGCAAGGACTCCACCGATGTTGACAATGGCATCTTTCTTAGCACTCATGGTAAATCCATCGGCATAGCTAAACGTTTCTTTAACGATTTCCTTAATCGTTTTGGAAGCATAGCCCTCTTCACGGTTTTTAATAAAATAGGCATTCTCATAGGATCTGGCAGCGTCAATAAACACCCTGATACCATGGCTCTTGGCAATCTCGCTGGTCTTTTTAATGTTTTCCATAGAAACCGGTTGACCACCGGCACTGTTGCAGGTAACCGTAATAATCACTGCGGCAACGTTTTCCGGGCCTTTTTCACGAATCAAACTTTCTAGCTTGGTGGTATCAAAATTCCCCTTAAAGGGATGATATTTTTCCGTGTCAAAAGCATCTTCAATAACGCAGTTAATTGCACGCCCTCCAGCCATTTCCACATGTCCTTTGGTAGTATCAAAATGCATATTGCTTATAAACACATCGCCCGGTTTTTTAATGACTACCGGGAAAAGGACTTGTTCTGCCCCACGCCCTTGGTGAGTTGGAATGGTATATTTATAACCAAAAATATCTTCCACAGCGTTTTTTAGGTTGAAGAAATTCCTACCTCCTGAATATGCCTCATCCCCTAGCATTAGCCCAGCCCATTGGTTATCACTCATAGCTCCGGTTCCACTATCAGTAAGCAAGTCAATGTAGACTTCATCGGATTTAAGTAAAAATAGATTGTATCCCGCACGCTCCAAGGCAGCTCTACGCTCTTCGACAGTAATGTTTTTAATTGGTTCGACCATTTTAATTCGAAACGGTTCAGGCTTAGCTTTAATGGGACACATGTGATTACCTCCTTAGAGAAAATTAAAATTCCATACTAGTTTGTCATTAAATTCCCCTTATATACATCTGCTATACTCTCCTATTCAAGAATCATGATAAATTAATGAGACAAGGCTTAAAAAGAATAGAAAAGCTTTAACCTGGGCATAAGAACCTTAGCGCTTTAGCTTTTTTAAAAGAAGGAGGAGTCCATATGGATAGTCAGGTCCCTATTTACAAGGTGTCAATTATTGGAACTTAATCTTTCTATCGGGCTAGTTTTTTAAAAAAGTATTTATTTTTCTTTTTGCTGGATCATTTTAATAGTGACCAGCCAATAACTCTTGGAAGGGGAAGTTTTATGAGTTCACAATCACCAGATCATGTCGAGTTGCACCGTGGCTTAAAAAATAGACATATCCAAATGATTGCTCTTGGCGGGGCCATTGGTACCGGCTTATTCTATGGCTCAGCAACCACAATTCAGTTAGTCGGCCCGGCAATCACTGTATCCTATATAATCGGCGGCTTAGCCATCTTCTTCATTGTCCGAGCCTTAGGAGAAATGTGCGTTGATCAGCCTGTTTCAGGATCATTCTCCTATTTCGCTTATAAGTACTGGGGGCAATTTCCCGGCTTTTTTTCCGGGTGGAACTATTGGTTCAACTATATCGTTGTAAGTATGGCGGAACTCACTGTGGTTGGGGTCTATATCAACTTTTGGTATCCGAATATTCCTCAATGGGTGACAGCTTTGGTGTTCCTGGTGGTTATTACTCTTATTAACCTGATTAACGTTGAAGCTTTTGGCGAGTTTGAGTTTTGGTTTGCCCTCATTAAAGTTGCAGCCATTCTCGCCATGATCGCCTTCGGATTAGTTATGATTTTCTTTGGAATCGGGACACATGGAGCTGTTGGATTTAGTAATCTCTGGATTCATGGGGGATTTCTGCCGAATGGAATCTGGGGACTTCTACTCTCCCTGGTTATTGTTATGTTCTCCTTCGGCGGAGTAGAGCTTATTGGAATTACCGCCGGCGAAGCCGATAACCCGACCCGATCCATTCCCAAAGCGATTAACCAAGTCGTTTGGCGGATTCTTATCTTTTACATTGGTTCTTTAACTATATTGATGATCCTCTATCCCTGGAATCAAATCGGAACCACCGGTAGTCCCTTTGTTGAGATCTTCTCCGCCATTGGAATTCCGGCAGCGGCCCATATCCTGAACTTTGTTGTCTTAACTGCCGCACTTTCGGTTTATAACAGTGGGATTTACAGCAACGCACGGATGCTACATGGATTGGCCCTTCAGGGCAATGCACCCCGCTATCTCACTCGTGTCAATAAGCGAGGTATTCCCGTCAATGGTGTATTTACCTCCTCGGCTGTTACCCTTGTCGCCGTCATTCTCAACTTCCTTGTACCCGGTAAAGTCTTTCTCTATCTCATCTCTATAGCGACTATCGCAGGAATCTTCAACTGGACCATGATTCTAATTACCCATTTAAAGTTTAAGAATGCGGAAAAAGAACGAAGCGAAAAATTACTATTCCAAATGCCTTTGTACCCCCTATCGAACTACTTGACATTGGCATTTATGGCAATGGTTGTTGCGCTAATGGCTTTCTTGCCGGATATGGTATATTCACTCTATGTGGGACCCGTTTGGATTCTCATTCTCTATATCAGCTATAAGTTAAAGAAACCGGCTACAGCAAAAGGTGACTAACTAGAGCTTAATTGGTAATGCCGCAAAACGGCATGGAAGTCTGATAGTTAATAACCGTCTCATAAGATCCTAAGAAAAGAACCGTTTACAGGCCCTTAGTGACCCATAAACGGTTCTTGCTCTATTCTCCTCTTTGACTAATCTTTGCCCCAAAAGGCATAACTCCAAGCATCGCAAACTTAAAATGCTGAAGTCCGAAGGGAATGCCGATAATAGTTAGGCAAAGAATTGCTCCGATCACAAGATGGCCGATAGCTAACTCCCAACCTAAAAAGATGATCCAGAGGATATTTAAAAGCAACCCGCCCACTCCAAAATGCCCCAGCTCTATTTCTTTACCAAAGGGTAATAAAACAAACTGAGCGATCTTAAAGCATTGCAGACCGAAGGGAATCCCGATTATGGTAATGCACAAAATCAAGCCTGCTAAGAACCAGGCTATCGCCGTTATAAGCCCGCCAAAGACCAGCCAAATAATATTCCCGAGTAAACTCATTATCTCTCCTCCCATTCTCCCAGCTCATTAGTCGAATCTTTACCCCACTAATCAGATAGTACTCTAAATCAGAATGGACGTTCGAACACGAGCCTGACAACTCAAGTAGTTAAGTACTCTGCGTATGCAAAGGTAAAAGGCTCGCTACCTGAAGAAGAGTTTAAAAAGGACTTCCTTGGCGTAATCAAGAAGTCCAATCCCGATTCTTATATTGAAATGAAGAAAAAGTGGTTTGTCTCTAAATTTTTCGTATCTTTTTATTGCCTATGTGAGTAATATTTCAGTAGATCTTCAACGCTGATGACACCTACCACTTTGCCATTTTCAACAACCGGCATAGCAACGATATGATTGCTTAAGAGCTTCTCGGCGGCTTCTTGTACACTCTCATCCGGATGAACCGAAACCACATCTTTAGCCATAACCCAATCCACAGGACAAGAGTCAATATGTCCAGGTTGAATCATAAATCGGAAAATATCTGCTTTGACAACCATGCCGATCAGCAAGTTATTCTCGTTAACAACCGGTAACCCATTTACTTTCTTTTCGGTCATTATTTTCAACACATTCTCAATCGGGTCTGTCTCCCTGACCGTAAAAAATTCCTTTTCCATAACTACGCCGATTCTCATTACTCTAATCGCCTCCTCAATATAAGTTATATTCAACACATAACTATGTTTACCTTCAGTAAACATCGAAAAACGGCAATAATTGTAGCCATGTACCAAATCTTGCTTGTACATCTTCACCTTCGTTACAGCAGTATGCGGTGCATGCAAATAAGAAGAGGAAGCGGTGGATCAAAGAGATCACATCATGCGGCCCATTTACTTGATTGCCTACACTTTCCTCTACTAAATTATGCTTTTGTTCACCTTGCTTTCCAAAGAACCACTCTGACGATTAACGGTCTGCACGAAAATTGTAACGCATCCTTTTTAAAATAAGCTTATCTGCTCGTGGTCCGAGACCCTAAACACTGCTTTTTCTAATCGTTCATCCTTTTCAAGGGCACCCTCATCGCGGATAATCTCTTCAAATTTTAAGTATTCATTAGAGCCAACAGCACTGGTCCTAATTTTCAACATATAAATCAGGTTAAAGCAATTTAAGATTGAATTTTGCTTGAGGTCGGATAGACAGATCAGCTGCGTGCGATGCTTTTTCGCAATTTCAAATAGAGGGTTCAACAAATGTTCAGAAGAAATAGGACCAAAGGGGTTGTCCATCACCAAGACGCTGGAATCTTTGTTATCCTCTGAACCGGCTGCCTCCAAAGTACGGGAGCGTGTATAGGACATTAATGCGGATAGAACAGAGAAGTAAACAACAAACTTCTCCCCACCGGAGTTTTCGAGCATTGCATCTTCCCAAGTCTTTAGACCACTGTTTTGCATATTGAGGTCGATCTTAAAGACTTTAACCGGAATATTCGCATAGCCAATATAAATATTCAAGAGTTCACGGCTGTACATTAATTTGGCAATCGTCTTCTTAATATCTGCCTCGCTTTTTTCCAGCCGAGTTTCCTCACGGACTTTTTGGATACTTTCTTCAATATAGTTCCTCATCCTCTCCAGGGCCGCCTCATTGGAATCGAAGGAAAGCTCGACTTTCAGCATTTGCACTGGACGGTTTCTTCCTTGTAGATGTACCTTAGAATGATCCGAGATCCAGGCGATTTCTTCATAAAACCGCATGCCCTGAAGTAGGCATTGTTGGATCATATCCTTTTTATTACGCTCCAAATTGGATAGCTGATTCTCATGCAGTTGAATCAGCTCGCTGAGCTTTTCTTGATGTTGTACCATGCGTTCATAGAGAAAGTAATAACCCTCATAATCCATCATCAATTTATTCCACAGTGGATCGAGCCCCTTGAAGATATTGGATATGGTAGTATTGCGCTCCTTGTATTCGCTTTTCAGGCCATTATAACTCTGTCTTAGAGTTTCAGCCTTACTGTAGCTCTCTGCTTTACACTTTTGAAAACTCTCGACTAAGTTCTTGGTTTGGCTCTTAAGATCCGCATCCGGCTGAAACCCTTTTTCAGACTCGACCTTTTCGCCATGAAGGGCCGGAACAATTTGATCGAGTAGCTTACTGTAATCGCTCATCTTAAGGGAAAGTTGCTTCATTTCCTGTGTTAAACGGTTCTCCTCAGCCGACAATCTTTGACGTCGACCTTTAAAGTCTCCTTGAATCGCTTCCGGTCCCAGCGGGGACTCAGCTCCCAGTTTCTGTACCTCTTTTAAGGCACTCGTGCAAGCCTGCTGAGTTGCGCCTTCCCTTCGTCCTGCTTGAAAATACTCCTCTTGCAGCTCTTTGCCTAGACTCACAAGCTCCTTGATCAAGACGCGAATTTCCTCAGCCTTATCTTCGTGAAAGACCACGTCCCGATAAGTATCTTCCGCTAAACCCAACTTCGAAAGTTCTTTTTCTTTTTTAGTGCACTCCCGCTGAAGTTCTTCTCTACGCTTTTTGAGGAGCCCGACTTCTCCGGTATAGTCCGCTTTTATGGCTTGGAGTCGAGCTTCCAGTTCTTCTAAGGTCCCCTCAACGATTTCTGCTTCTGGAGCATCTTGGTAGAGGTCAAGTTTACTGCGGACCTCTGCAGTTTCTTTGTTTTTCTCCCCGATATCCGATGCCAGGTGCTGAAGCTCCTCACGCACTTTTTCAAGCTGCGCGGTAAGCTCAGCTTTGCGGGTATCTGCAGTAGTGAGGGCATGATTGACTTCCGCCAGCTTTTTGCGGCAAGCTTGATAGTCCTTTTCCTGTTCAAGCCAAGCCTCAAATAGCCTAAGATCAGCCTCTGCTTTTTGCCGGTCTTGCTTCGTTTGAAGAAGGTTTTGTTCAAGTTCTAGCAAAGCCTGACTAAGATTTTTTATTTCTCGTTCTAAACGCGCGATATCCTCTAGAATCCCTGCATGTCGCTTTTCTGAATTTTGTTTCCTTTTCTCCAAGAGGTAGCGATATTCTGCCGAATAGTCAAACCGCGCACAGATTGCTTGCTTTGCTACGGTATCATTGCGTTCCTCAGTATAATGAGCATACTGTGCCAGAGCTTCTGCTTGCATTTGTTGTAATTCTTCGGCCAATTGGGCAAGCCCTTCCTGATCAAAGATCCTGCCTTCATAGAGACAAGCTAAGGTAAGCCCTTCCCCTACCTGCACCATCTTTTCGTTCAGGGAAAGAATCCGTTTTCCCAAATCCTCATAGGTTATCAGCGGTAGGACTCTTCTCAGGGTCAGAGGATGAATCGCTTGAGTGAGAAGCCCTAAGTACTCCTTCCCTAGAATCAGCGCATAAGGCAAGACCGGATTTTCAGTAAGCAGCTGCTGCCGCAATTCCGGGGTCAGATTACTCAGATAGGTTTCACCGGTTTCATAGGGGATATCCTTTTCGGCAAGGAAGGCGATGATCTCCCCTGGAATATGCATTCTGCCATTTTTAAGGGAAGCTAGAGACTCCGTTGCCTCATCACGTCTGCGTACGCTGTCTTCGAGGCTCTGGCCTAGGAGCTTAAGCCGCTGTTTAAATAGAGTATTAAGGCGTTCCCGTTCAAAACGAAGCTCTTCCTCAAATCCAAATTGGCGCAGGATGCCTAATACTTCTTGCTCTTGTTTAACATAACCGTCAAGTTCCCGTTCCAGATTCTGAATCGTATTTTTCTCAGTAACCTTAGCCTCCTGTAATTCCCCGAGCTGCCGGTTGACTTCTTGCTGCTTTTGCTGCATCTCCGTCTTTTTATCGGCGAGTATTCTCTCCTGTTTTTGCAGCTCCTCCTGAGCCTTTTGCAGTGTAAATTGGGACTTCTCAATGTCCTTTTCAGCCAATTCTCCGAGAAGATTCCGGTTTAGAGTGAGTTTAAGCTTCTCTCTGACATCACGTTCCTTGGCTTCAAACTGCTTTTTTTGCTCCTGCAATCTCCCTTCTTCTCTCTCAAATCTCCGCAAATCCTTCTCCAGATTAATCGTATCCGTCTTGAGCTTCTCTAAAGTCTGAGCACACTCCACTTTTTCACCCTTTAAATGGGTTAAAACCCGCTCTAAGGACTCTAAAGCTTGCTGGGCAAGGATTTTTAGTGAATATTCCAGATTACGCATTCTTTCATCAGTATCATATTTTGACTGGTAAACGTCTAACTGTTCTTTTATCCCAGAAAGTTCAGCTTTTTTTGAGCGAACTTCCTCGCTGAGACCGGCCGCCTTCATGATTGCTGCGGCCAAATTCGTTTCTTTCTGGTTTTCCTCATTCTCTTGAAGATTTTTATGTGCCAATGCCAACTGTTCAGCTGCCTGAATATGCTCCCCGTGACGTTCCCAATATTCATGGGAGCGTTCCTCGAGGTGGATACGCTGCTGTTCTTTTTTTAGGTTATCGAGTTCAAGCTGATTGCCCTCACCTTTTTCCTGCAGTCGAACCGTTTCCTTATTTAAGAACCGATCAAGAGCCGAGAGTTTTTGCGCCAAATGTTTTTGCTCTTCCAGCTCCCCAAGAATGTCCACCACAGCTCCGACCTGTTCCCGATACATCACGAGGAACTCATCCAGAACTTGTTTTTCTAAGATAAAACGTTCATTCTCGATGACCTCCTGGACTAACCCCTCTAACATATCTTCCAATCGGTGCGCCTCCGATCGGTCTTTATAAATCACCTTATCAATGGTCTTCAGGATCCATTCATTAAGCAGCTGGCTTGAGTTTTTATACTTCTGAAAAACCTCATCTAAGCCGCCCTCACTGTCATTGATTTTGGCAATAATGTTCTTCCACTCATCTTGGGCAATGCCAAACTCCGCTAATCGTTTGCGATAGCGTTCCCCGTCATCCTCGTAAAAACAACCAAAATGATAGGGATCCTTCTTCTCCTTTTCGGCCATCATCTCTCGGGCTTCCTTAAACGGCTTAATCTCTAGGATGTTTCCTTTTTGTTTTACCAATTCCAGATGAGTTAGATCAAAAGGATTCGCCCCCGGATATTTCGAGGTGAAGGTAAAATACTTTACTCTATTTTTCTCATCCTCAACTCCCGAGACGTCTGTCGAGGCCATCCCGATTCCGGTCAGCAGGTATCCTCCTGCTCCATCGAGCTTCCATTCAATTAAAATATAAGCCGGTAAGCGTTTCTTGCGAAAAAAGGCGTTGATCCGACGCCCCTGGATTCTTGTCTCGGGGACAATCGGTTGAAAGATCAACTGGACTAAAACGCTTTTGCCGCCGCCATTGGCTAAACTAAGGAGGGCATTTTCCCCACCGTGAAAATTAAAGGTTTCGTCGAGGATATGTCTCCTATCATTGTTGTAGGAAAAATTGATAATCCGAATTCGGTTAATTCTAGGCATCGAGTACAGCTCCTTCAAAGAATCCTCTTATTTCTTCAACCCGGCTGTCCTCCAAGTAATAATTTAACATCAGATCATCCAGCTTGCGGGTCGGACGTAGCTCCCGGTCCTCATCAACGATTCTCAACAAGTTTTCCCTCTCCAAGAGCCGGCAAGTGTTCAATATTGTACCCGCTTTCGTTTTGCGGCCCCGCTCTTCAAAATCCTGTTTACTGGCCCAAAGCTCCGCAATCCGAGTAAAATTCAGGGCATAACGTTCTTCGAGCACTTTCGTTTCTTCTTCATCTTTTAAGACGAGTTCAAAGCGCTGATCCAGTTCCTCGATCAGCGTGCTAATGCGCAAAAACTCCCGTTGTTTCGGGTTACGGTTTCTTCCCCCATAAAATAAATACAAAATAAACATGGCGATGTAATTGAGCAGATAGGCGTCGACGAGCTTGGCATCGGAAGCGACGCTTTCCCGTATATCTTTGGTCGTATAACCGAGAAGTCCGTTCCCGCTATCCGGAAGCATATAGATGCTTCCCGCTACTTCGATCACTTTAAAATCGAGCTCTTCTTCAAATTCCGCCAGAATCGCCCTGACCTCAACGTTACGGAACTCTAGGAAAAGCTCTCCCTCGCCCTCTCGATTAAGTTGCCCCTTTTCCAGGAGTCTTCTATATATTTTCAAGGCCGTTTTCAGCTCACTCACTCGAAGCTCACCTCAATCCAAAAATCACTGATGGTTATCCGCCGTCTTAAGATCTCGTTGCCAATATACGTCTCGATTTCCTGTTCATATAACTGCCCGTCCGGTTTACTAATCACAATTCTCCTGATTCCATATAAATCAGGGATCTCATATTCGAGGCGATATAGACAATAGCTGACATCCAATTCTCCGGTGGCATTCGCGACCACTTCCTCTTGGTCCGCCCGCCACTGTCTCAAATCGATGACCTGTAGATCATACAACTTTAGCATCGTCTTAAAAAGCAAATCATCCTCCGTTAACTCTTGAAAGGATTCTGTCCTGACTTGTAGTTCTTGCATCAACTCACTGAAACGGAAGGACTCCCTTTTACGTCCGGCATACTCGAAAAGACTGCGTAACAGAGCAAGGTTACGCTCATTAATTTTATTGATGTTACGGAGTTCCGCATCTTCCCCTAGGTCTTCCATCAGGAGACTGGGGGCATTCTCTTCCTCCACCTTTAAACGCGCTTGACGTTCAAACAAGGTCAGTATATTGAGACTGCGGTCCGGATTGGGTCTTAGTAAGGGATTTAGTAGTTGCCAAAGTGAGGTTAGCTTTTTCTCGCAACATTGTTCGAGAGGTTTGAGAAGGATCTGTTCAAAGTCATAATAGCGGGCCCGAGCAAGCGCAAAGGAGTCCGCGATGGTCTCCTTATAGATTCTGGATAAGCTAAGGCGTTCCATGATCAGTTCCTGCTGCTCGCTGATCGTCAAGTTAATGTTCCGACGGATAAGACTGATCTCGGAACGGGCTTTTAGCATCTGTTCATCAAGGGTACCCCGAGCATTTTCCTCTTCCTTTAAACGCCCTTCGGAAAGCACGATCATCGAGCGAATCTCATTCATCATGCTGTATTCCTCTTCGAGCAACGAATAAGTACTGTTGATCAGGCGTTCAAACTCTTCTATATTGACCTCATAAATATTTTCGCGGACTTTCTGGACAAACTGCCGGATATCATTCTTCTTTTGCCGGATCATTTGGACAAGGTTCGCACTTTGCCCAATCGCTTTTTTATAGTTCTTGCGCTTTATGAGTTCGCGGAGTTTTAACTCCTCAATCGTAAAACTGATTTCCTGCTCGACTTCTTTCGTTCGGAAGAGCAGGTCGTAGCCTTGATCGGTCAGCTGGTAATTTATCACATACCCTCGTTGATCATCGATTAGCTTATCGTCAATCAGGCGGATCCTTAGTTCTTCCATCCCCTTGCCATATTTCATGACGGGATAATAGCGAGCTTCACCACCGTTTTGCAAAATGTCTTTGATGATATACTCTGTCAGCTTATGCACGGTCTCAAAACTTAAGCGCATGTTATATTCCGGGAGAATCTGAGCCATAAAACGGGCTATGCTCTCCATGGTACACTCTTCGTCCTCAGATAACGTTCGCTCCATAATAAAAACAAGCAACGTAAGGATTAAATTATCCAACTGTCCTGGCTCAAACAACTTCTCAAATTCCATCTTGCGGTTGCCGCGATTGATGATGGAATCGATTGCAGCAACCAACTGCATCCTTTTCTCAAAGCCTTCCAAAAACTCGAATGTCATCGGCACATGTTTCAACCCCGTTTCTACTTAAGAAGGTCTGCCGCAACCTGATAATTAATAATCTCTTGGGGGATGTATTTCCCCTTAGCTAATAAATTTCTTAAATAGCTTTCCAGGTGCTTCCCGTCCATTAAAGTCTTTCCATCCGTGCCTTCCTCTGCCCAGCCAAGGTCTAGCAAGAATTCGGGAAGTGCTGCCGTGACTCCGCGTTGATCCGGAGACTGAGGCAATTCCCAGCGTTTACTTTGCTTTTCTGCCAACTCAACCATGCAACGATAAAGTGCGGAGAAGGGTTTGAGTTCCAGAGACGGATTTGCTTCCCGGGTGCGGTAAAATAACCTGATCCCTTCCCAATCCAGATCTCCGAAGTAATAAAAACGATTGGCTTGTCCCCCTCCACTCAACATGGAAGCGTTATATCCTTCCAAAGCCCTCGGCTTCGTGATTTTGTTCCCTTCTCCATACAAAAGAATCTGGAAGGCCGTACCGGCTAGGATATTTTTTCCGGTCTCTTGTAGGAGTTTGCGTAAGGTGAACCAGGTGTCTTTATTTTCAAGGACAAGGATATTCGAACTTTGACGATGTTCATGAACATATTCGAAAAATGGCTCCGGTGTCTCATAATAATGAAGGAAATCCTCAGCTAAACCATTAAACTTCAAGACATCTTTGACTAAGGACATATGCTGATCCAATAACTTTTCCTTGCCCCAGATAGAAAAAGACCGTTCCTTACGGGACATCGGTTTCGCTAGAAGATCTTGAGCATACCACAGATACGTGCTGATTCCTTCGACTATCTCGTGATGTTTTTGATAATGCTCTGGTCTCTGCAAATATCCCGAGATATTTAGCGTAGGATGAAGCCGGCGAATCGCATCAAAGTATCGGGAATAATCCTCCTGGGGTTTCAAGATCCGGTATTTTAGATAAAGAGCCGGAATGCGGCCGTTTTTCTTGGACGCTTTGACCGGAGCGAGCAATCCTGCATCAACTAGTCTCTCCACTTCCCGGTGGAAACACGAATAATCCGCTTCCAGAAGTAGTTGCTGAAGTTCGATATCGCTCACGATTTTACTGCCATGCTTCAGAAGTTTATCGATTTGCTCCATACCCATCCCCTCTTAAGCCTTCCTTTTTGACAAATTCTCTATCTTTAATACTTTATCCTTCATTGGCTAATAACAAACCTCACTCATTGACTGTAATATACTTTCAGGGGATTGGCCGCCCACCTATTCAGTTGTACATTGACAGTATACCATCTAGACCGCCACATCAAAAAGGGGCAAGCCCAAATCAAACGAGGGCCTGCTCCTTTTTGTTTACGTCAAAAGGTCAATCTGGTATCCTCAACTTATAAGATAATTGAGAGGACGAATTGTTAAATATGAAAGATAAGGATGTATACCAATATCTGTTCATTGAATTAGAGCAGATGAAAATTGAAGCTGAAGAATATGAGGATAAGAAACTTTGGAAAGAGATTACACTGCCTCAAACTTACGAAGAACTTCTAATAGCCTTGAGCAAAGATGAACTCCAACAAATTTCCCGGCACTATAACTTAAGAAATGTAAGCTCACTGAAGAAAAATGATTTAGTTAATTATCTCGTTAAACATTTACCTTACCAACTTTGCCTTGAATTAAAACTCATGGATGAGCATCGATATCTTTTTCTGAAGCAATTTGTTAGTGAAAACGATAAAGTGTTCCAGGCCGTACTGGCCGATGATTATGACAACCAACTTGCTTTTTATTGGCGAAAAACTGGACTCATCTTTTCCGGTTGCGTCCAGGGGCAAAAAGTACTTTTTATGCCCAGTGAACTTCAAGACGCCTTTCAAGCTCTCGATCACGAGGTCCTTCAACATAAACTAAGACAGAATACGGAATGGCTTTTACTGACCTATGGAATGTTGTATTACTATGGTGTAATGGGCTACATGAAAATACTCACTAAGCTTGAAGAACTAACTGGTGTACGGCCTGATTATAATGTGTTTCATACAATCTTACTTCGTGCGAGCGAATTTTACGGTGCCCCCAAGAGGGACTCCTACGGATATTGGGCACATCAAAACGTACAAGACATCGATGCCCTACGGAAAGAGCATAAAGCCCGTGCAGAGGTTGATTATTATCGATTTAGTAAAAGTAAGCTACTCAAAGCAGGGAAACCTAACTATTTTGATGATAATCCGGCCTTTCAACGTTTGAGTAATTTTTTGTTGGATCACTATAAAATCACTGAACAAGAAGCAAAGGATCTCACTGTGGAATGCCAGCATATCATTAATCAAATCAATAAGCCTTCTGCCATTTTTGACTTTTTAAAGACGAAAATAGAATTTCCAGATTATGAATCCGTACAACGGCTAGGTGATGTCGTTACGTTCTTCTGGAATAATACACGACAATGGTCACTGAAAGGACATTCCCCCGACGAAATCCGCACCGAGGCCAATCCTGACTCCTCTTCACAGCATGAAAACAGACTGATACCTTTTGATAGAAATCTGCCCTTTGCCGCTCCTGTAGCACGGCCAACCCCTTCCGGTCAAACCATAGAAAAGGCTCACTCAAAAGTCGGCCGCAATGCCCCCTGCCCCTGTGGAAGTGGCAAGAAATTCAAACAATGCTGCGGACGACTCTAGGATTTAATCACCCTTACCCCTGCGCTCTGTGCAGATTTCGGACTTAACTACTAAAATGGCCGCAGCCCTTTAGTAGTCCTAAGTGGAAAACTTATCGGCGAAGGACTTTATCTCCTTAAAACAAGATAATTTATATAATCTTTCTTTCGCATTAATGCTATTATCATCGCAGAAAACTTTCATCCATCACTCCATCTCCCTCAGCAAGTCATCTAAGCTATCTTCTACCTCCTGGTCTTCTGCCGGATCTATAAAATCGTCCACTTTTAGGTCCACATACTTTAATGCAGTCTCCAAACTCTTCTTTGGAATTAACTTATCATAATAATTAGAAATGACCCATTCCAGATATATTGCAAGGTATCTGTTTGACATCCGTAGGTTTACATAAATCTAAATTGCCCTGGATAGCAGTGAGTAATCTCAAAGCAGTCTTTTCCATCTTCTCTAGTTTCAACTTATCTAATACCCGATCACTGATAAGACCTAGCCCGTTCAATCGAATTAGTGTCATATCATAACTAACATTAAAAGCAGTTTGAATACGAGCAATATCTAAACCTTTCCACTCACTGATATTTTTACTACTAAGCTCAAGGCGAATAAATTTCAGTATTTTTTCCTCAGGCATTAACAAGCAGGCAGCAAAATAATTGGCCTCGGTTTCTTCCTCATTGCGATCAGAAAAGTCATTATCTCGAATTATTGTTTTGCCTTGCTCCGATAAATGTAGTTTATGATGGCCTATTTCATGGGCGACGGAAAAGATCTCTCGTGATTAGATTTGAGATGATAATGTTACATTTTTAAACTATTATATATTCGAAAAAATCCTGCTCTCTAAAAACAGTCTAGAAAGCAGGATTTCACTTTTCTATCTACTTTTTTCGATCAAGGACAAAAAACGTATGCCTATATTGATTGTCCCTATCGACGATACCCTCCCATTGCTCCGTGACTTCCCATTCCGATTCATCATACTCCGGGAAAAATGTATCCCCTTCAAAATCGGCATAAACTCTCGTTAAGTAAAGTCGAGCCGTTTGCGGAAAAAGAAGTTGAAAAATCTGGGCCCCACCAATCACATAGTACTCTAAATCTGAGTGGGCGTATTCCGATAGTTTATTTTGGTCGTAGATGACTTCCACGTTTTCTTCGTCAATGTGATAATCCTTATTCTGAGTAACAATAATATGCTTTCGACCCGGGAGAACACCAGGCAAAGACTCAAAAGTTTTTCTACCCATGATCATCGTCTTCGTACCTGTTGAGGTGGTTTTTTTGAAAAATTCCAAATCAGCAGGAAGATACCAGGGAACCTTCCCCTGATAGCCGATTACATTATTCTGTGAGACTGCTACAACATAACTTAGCATACATCATTCTCCCTTAACCTAATAAGGCCGTCTACCATCATCCATTTACTATGGTTCCCCCATTAACATGCAAGATCTGCCCGGACATGTAGGCGGAACTTTCGCAAGCTAAATATAGGTACGCAGGTGCTAATTCTACGGGTTGACCGGCTCGCTGCATCGGTGTAGTACTGCCGAAGGTTGATACTTCATTGGCATCAAAGGATGCCGGAATCAGAGGTGTCCAGATGGGACCGGGGGCAACGCCATTGACGCGGATTCCTTGCTTGACAAGGGACTCGGAGAGGGAACGGGTAAAGGCGACCACTGCCCCCTTGGAGGCGGAATAGTCGATAAGTTTGGCGTCTCCTTTATAAGCGGTTATAGAAGCCGTATTGATAATCACTGAACCTTGCTTAAGATGAGGAATGGCAGCCTTGGTTAGGTAAAGCATGGCGAAAATATTGGTGCGGAAGGTCTTTTCTATTTGTTGGGCAGTGATAGCCAAGAGCGAATTCTGGGGATGCTGTTCGGCTGCATTATTCACGAGAATATCCAAGTGACCAAAAGCATTTATGGTTTGTTGAACGGCTTGCCGGCAAATCATTTCGTCTCCTATATCCCCAGCAATTAGGTGGCAGCGCCTGCCCAGTTGCTCAATTCGCTCTTTGGTGGTTTGGGCATCGCCATGTTCGTCGAGATAGATGATGGCAATATCGGCACCTTCTTTAGCGTAAAGTATGGATACCGCCCGTCCTATGCCACTGTCTCCGCCACTAATGAGAGCGACTTTTCCCTGTAATTTGCCACTGGGAAGATAGTTAGGATTTTCAAAAATCGGGCTGGGGTTCATTAAAGTTTCCAGGCCAGGCTGCTTATCTTGGTGCTGGGCCGGAAAAGCCGGTTTAGGGATCTTGGTTTCACTCATAATTGCCACTCCTTATGTTACAGGGTTTAACTAAAGCTATCCTTTAGGTTGCCCCGTAAGAGTGACATTACTCATTAACCATTAATCCAATTGATCATTTTCTCGACCACGTTGATCGCCGCGACTTCCAAGCCTTCCGTATTAAGGTGCATGCTGGCGGTGGAATCGTAAAGGATATTGGCTTGAGCAGGAAATTCTTCATCTGCCAGCCAGAGAACAAAGGCAATCTCAAGCTTTGGTAAAACCGGCATAGCATAGGCAATGTCTCCCATGTCCAGTTTTTTCCCGCCAAACTGCTGGCAAATTTCTGCGAACCTCTCCGGTGAAGCACCGAAGTGCTTGGCCAAGGCGTCCATGGCTTCCAGCTTAAAAGTTCCGTAGTGATTATTCCCCCCAGGAAGTTCCCTGAAAGAGATCCAGCGACCGGTCGGCTGCACCCCGCAAACTTCTGTTAAGTATTGGATAATCAGAATATGGTCGGTAATTTCAACTTTTTCCTCGCTCTTTTGGGAATCCTGGTATTGGATATCCCCGTCAGGATGCCCCACTCGGTACAACTCTCCCCCATACCGAATGATTAAGCTGGAATCGTCATAAGGAGTTCCTCCGGAAAGTTCCAGGACCTTCGCCAAACTTCGTTTGGCAAATTCGCGCTTTGAGTGTTCCAAAGCGTCACGGTACTTTTTCTGGCTTTCTAGCGTCATGGTAAACCCACCTTTTGCACTTTATGGATTTGTATAGATATTCTATTTATATGGTGTGATTCCTTCTGATTGCGGCACTTTCTGCCCCGGAAAAGATCCTACGCACCCGCTCAGGATGACAATACACTATGTCAGCAAAAAAGGCTTAGCAGTAATCACATCTCCCTAAGCCTTTTGATTTTATTCGATATTTCTTTTACCATGGCTTTTGCGACTGAGCATATAAAACCTTTTTAGGGTTTTCTTCTTAACGAAATAAAACTAAACTTACGCAGGATACTGTATTCTTACCATTATAGTAGGGCATTCCGCAACTTTTCTCCAAGGCCATTACGTCAATTCCATAGGCTTCAACCGAAGAGATCGCCTCTTCAGGAATATGACATTCTTGCCCATCAAGAAAAGCACACCTATCACAGTATGTGCAAGGACCGACATTCAATGGTAGGATTTCTTGAAAAACTGCCCACTCTCTAAGGTCTCCTAGGATGTCCCTAAACATAGCCGTATGTTCAATGGTCGCTTGTTGCATCCCTCTCCAATCAAAGGAGTTTTCGAGCTGATATACGGACTGAAATAGTAATCCCCGGTTAAATTGCAATACATTTTCCTTTAGTTCTTTAATAGGGCCGATATGTGGGGGACACATCCAGTTTTTATTGTAGCTACCACAAACATTCTGCTCACACTGCATTCGAAAATCTTCATTAAATTTGATATCTGGCACAGCAATAATGGCGGCATGGGCTGCACCGCATTTTTTTGCCAAAATGCATAAATCATCAAGGTTATAGTTCAAATCTGACTCCTCCTCACTTTGATACCGGTATCTTTCTTAAAGTTGATTCCAGACACTTTCTTTCTACGGAGTACTTTAGACTATACCTTGCATATTCATCAAGTGAAGCCTTAGTCACACCCAAAATTATAGCTGTAAGGTTAATGTTGACCCTTTTCAGTTTGGCTTCATTCCACCCCGAAGATGTCCTAATATTGATTGATTTTCCAGTGGAGGATAACCAAAGGCTTTCCGTTCCTTCGATATAAACTTTAATATGCCCTACATACCCACGGTTTTCTCCTACCCATTTAAGGATCTCTTCAATCCAGTGAACAAGGGCTTCTTGGACCGGCACGGTACTACTTTCCCTCAGAAATGCTAATTCATAAGATTCGGAAAAAACCGCTGGGTCAGGGCTAAGATCCAAAGCATGATTATTAACATATTCATGCTTATAGTCGTGGTCGTGTCCGTGTTCATGATCACAGTTTTGTTCATAGCTATGGCAATGCTTGCATTCGCAATCCTGACTATGCTCATGTTTATGATCATGCCCATGTTCAAGTTTCGCTTTCTCCATCTCCCATCACCGCCTCTTGCCAAACTTCCGGCTTTATTCCTTTGAAGGTAGATACACAATAGAGTGAAGCAGTGGGATTAAGCTGTCGCAACCTGTTTTCCACCTCTGTCAGGGCTTCTGATTCCAGACAGTCAATCTTGTTCAAAAAGATGGTGTCGGCTTTGCTGATCTGTCCTTCGACAAGACCGGGGACGATCTCCACTAGTTCCTCCCAACGCTCCGCATCGGCAACGATCAGAATCTTCAAATTCTCGATTCCTTTCCCATAAGCGTGAATGGTTTCGGCTACTTTATGGGGATAGGCCATACCCGTTGCTTCAACTATTACCCATTGAGGATTGTAACTCTCATATAGCTTATTTAACGTCACTGTCAGCTCAGTGGTTAAGGTACAACAAATACAGCCTGAGAAAAGCTCCCTTACCATAAGTCCGTCCGCCCTGAGGATTTTATCATCAATTCCGGTCTCGCCCACTTCATTTTCAATAATAACTAACGAAGGCTTTTCCGGGTCTACCAAGTGGCCATTCGGAGCATTTTCCGTAAGGAACTTGGCCAGGGATAGAATTAATGAGGTCTTTCCTGAGCCTAAAAAACCACCAAATAACAGAACTTTCACGCCTACTGCACCTCCGGAAATGCTAAATTGGTAATAAATCTCTTTTGGAAGTCAGGATTATTGGCTAACTCGATAAAGTCAGCTTTCTCAGCGATTGATCGACAACGTTTAAGGTTATAACCTGAGAGTAAAGCTTTGGCAGCTCCTTCCCCGGCAGCATTACCGACGGAGCGGACCTTATGACGTTCCCGGATAGGGACTAAGCCAATGGCTAAGGCACTATCTAAATCAACAAAGCTTCCAAAAGCACCGGCGATGAGGACCTGCTCTATATCTTCCGGATTAGCACCGAATCCCTCCATCAATATTTGGGAACCAGTGCAAATTGCGGACTTAACCAGTTGAATCTCGCGGATATCCCCTTGAGTAATCACAATATCTGAACCAGTTGAGCTCTCCTCGGCAAAAACCAGGACAAATTCTCGCTGCCCCTCCCTTTCTCTTATCCTTGATTGGAGCTTACTAGGAAGTTTAGAAAGTTGACTGCCGCTTACAAATCGTCCGGAAGATGTGATAATTCCCGCTCGAACCATTTCTGCCAGTGCTTTGATAATCCCTGACCCACATATTCCCACGGGTCTTTTATCATTAATCGTTCGAACTATTACATCCTCGGTAATGGTTATATCATCGACGGCACCATCGGTTGCCCTCATGCCACAGCTCAGCTGTGCCCCTTCAAAAGCCGGTCCGGCTGCTGTAGAGGACACGATCATCCGCTTCTGATTACCAATGACAATTTCTCCGTTTGTTCCTAAATCAATTAATAATGTGAGCTTCTCTGTTAGGTCCTGATCCATGGCCATGATTGCGGCGGTTGTATCCGCACCGACAAAGCTCGCAATATTGGGGAGCAGAATTACCCGTCCTCCCGGATTAATCTCTAAGAAAATTTCTTCGGGACGAAGTGGTGGCAAATTTCTAAAACCTTGAACATAGGGAGGGATTGTTAAATTAGAGGGTGAAATCCTCATTAAAAGATGTTCCATGGTGGAATTGCCCACAATGGTCGCCAGATAGACATTCTCTCTCCTAATCCCTTGGGCCGTACATAGCTTTTCAATAAGGCTGTTTAGGCAATTACGAATAAGATCAGCAAGCTGATCCAGCCCTCCTGGCTTTCCTGCTGCTTTGATTCGTGATATCACATCAGCTCCAAAAGCGGTTTGAGGATTAGTTTCGGCAGCCGCAGCTGCTACTTCGCCACTATTCAGATCAATGAGCATACCGGCAACCGTCGTACTTCCAATATCAAAAGCAATTCCGTAAAAGGTAGCTAGACTATCCCCTACCTCCACAGCTGTGACAGTATTGTCAAGACAGACTACGGTGTATTCTTTTGCTTTAGTCGGTGCTATTTGGGCGAGATCTCGCAGGGCAAGCACATCGAATTCATGTTCTTTTCCTATTTCTCTTTGGATCATATCCTGTAAGGAGTAATTGTGAGCCAGGGTGGGATAAGTCGGTCGCACAACATACTTTTTGAGCATGGGCATTTTATGCTTGGAGGGGATGTGGATTCGGCCAATTTTTCCTTTAGCCGTAACTCCTTTGGGGGTGATTTTATCTAAGTGTACCTGTCCTACCGGGTAAACCCGACAAGCTAGGTATGAACCATCTTTTTCTGGTTTTGCAGGAATTCCAGTACTATTCACGACCTGCCCACTCAAAACTCGCACCTTGCATTTGCCGCAAGTCCCTTTCCCACCACAAACGGATTCTAAAAAAATGCCTAAAGCTGTAAGTGCATCCATTAAAGTCCACTTGTTATCTTTTACTGGGATAATTCTTTTCCCTTCAAGGATGATTTCCCTGTTAATATCCTCACTCATTGCAAATACCTCATCCGAAATCCTCATCATTTTCAATAATTACGCAAAACTCATCAGGGTCTGTAACATTGGTTCCGAATTGTCAAGGCATAAATGGTTTAAGGTGATTGATTGTCCCGGAGAAACCACCACAAACTCATGATCCCATGGACCGGTAAGCAACTTTTTCAAAAGTCGTATGGAACCGGGTACAACCTGATGGTTCAATTTCAGGGTATTGGCAATCACTTGAGTTATCTCAAGAAAGTCTGAGACCTCATAAGCCCCTGTGTCGATGATCGCAAGACGGCGGTAATGATTGAGTATTTGCTTAAAAAGGCGTTCAGCTTTTTCCCGACCATAGCGTTTTATAGCGTATTGATATTCCTGCCAAATGTTATTTTCAAATTCCAGCCAACCTTTAGTTAGATAATAGGTACCCATTTCTTCGGATATCTTTCTTCTTGCCTGTTGAGAACCCAATAATAGGCTGATACAGTCATCTACCCGGGGGAAAACCAACTGGGAAAAAGGAGAGGTTAACCCTAGTAAGGAGTTACCACAATAACCAAAAGCCATTAATACCTGATCCACGTTAGAAATACGGTCAAGTTCCTGTTGTAGCCGCTTATTTAAAGTATCTGTGTAGAGATGCAAGCCGGATTCTACCCATAAAACCGGGTATTCACATCCAGTCTCTTCAATAGCTGTGTTGAGTTCGTCCTTTATTGTATGGCAAGCGATAATTATTGTCTTCATTTCAATCATCCTCAGGATATTTCTTGACGTTCCTTAATCTTGAAAAGGGAAGAACAAAGCTTAACTCCTTCCGAACAGTCCTTTACCCAATAGTCGGCCTTGGTAAATTGTCTTACCTGTTCGTTGACTAACCCCCCAATAATTACTTTTACCCCCGGTCTTAAACCTATTTTTTCGAGGGCCTGAACAGTTAAGCGCATAGAATCATAGGATTGGGTAATCAGCCCAGATAAGCAAACAATCGAAGCCCTGTGTTCAATGCAGGCTTCAGCAAATCTTTCCGGGGATACATCCACCCCTAAGTCGATGACATTAAAGCCATTGAAACGCAGTAAGCTTATCATCAGGTTTTTGCCAATATCATGAATATCCTTTTTCACAGTACCGAATAAGAGGGTCTTTGAAGGATTGACCCGTTTAGTGATATCCGTATTACCCGACACCAGACCAATAACATCATTAAATATTTCTGCCGACATCATAAGATCTGCCAAAAAATATTTTCCCTGGCCATATAAATTCCCAACTTGGGTCATTCCTTGGCGTGTTTCTTCAATGATTGTCATGGAATCTTTCCCACTGTTCATTTCCGACTGCGCTAGAGAAAGCACTTTATCGACATCAAGACGGGTTACCGCGGCAGCAAGCATACTTTCAACCATAATCGTACATCTCCCCTAATCCGAAGATCCTTTAACTGAAAAAGCTTCTTGTTGAAGCAGCGAGATGATACTTTTCCCCATGACAAACCATGATGGATAATCCTAATGGGATGTCATTTCTACCATAAACCAGTTGTTCAATCTTTAAGGCTGGAATTCCTGCCATTGCCTCTAATAATTCTGCTTCAACTTGGGGTAAGGGTACTGCGGTAATAGTAACTTGGTTACGCTCGGTTACGATCCCGGTATGGTTGGCCACTGCTTCGGGAAAGTCAGCATAATTGATTTCTTGTTCGACGAGGGGCTGACCCCTTTGATAAGTTAGATAACGGTCTTCTACCGCAGCAGGCTCATTGCCGACAAAGAGGAGTCTACGGAAGCGAATGAGCTTACTTTCCGGCTTAATACTAAGTAGTTGGGCAATCCTTTTTTCGGCAGAAACTATGTTGATGCCGAGAAATTTTATACTATCGTTGCTATTTGTACTTTTTAAATCATGATCCGAAAGCTTTAGTATAAGCTCATTTAGGTTAGGGCGAGCAACAAAACTTCCTTTACCTCGAAAAGATTCAATTAGCCCTTCCTCTATTAAAAGTCTTAAACCATTGCGCACAGTCATTTTACTAATACCGTATTGCTCACCTAATTGTGTTTCCGAGGGTAAGGCGTCTCCAGGTTTCAATTCCCCGGAAAAAATCTTTTCCTTTAGATCCTCAGCAAGTTGAAAATAAGCTGGGACAAATGATTCTCGAGTTTTCATAATGACCTTCTTCCTTAAGTAATGTAGACAAAGGCAGTAAAACTGCCTTTGTCCATTTTTAGCATCTTTTAGGATTTTACAGCTGCAACCATCGCTTGAACATTTTCTAATTTGGCATCAATCGGAATATCGCATCCCGAATGCAGAATGAAGCCGGTAGGACCGATTTCATCGATCAATTTTCGGCAGTATTTATGAACGTCATCGGGTGTACCCAGTGAAAGAAGAGATGCGGATACATCACCCATAATACACATAGTATCGCCTAAGATTTCTTTAGCCTTGAAGATGTCCGTCATACCATCAATTTCAAAGATGATCTTTCCTTTCGGGAAATCTTTGAAACGCGCTAAGTCACGGGTCCAGTCTGAATCAAAATGGAGAATGGGAGTAATTCCTGCATCAAGGACTTCATAAATTAGTTTTTCGTAATAAGGAAAAACAAAGCGATCCCACTGTTTCTGAGACAACATTTCACTAGCGGCCCGCCAGCCCCCTAGCCACATATAATTTGCTCCCAGATTCTTGCAATTAGGTATGCTTTGAGATGTCATATAGGGTAATGCAACGTCCATAGCAGCTTGAACTTTATCCGGTATTTTAAATAAGTCACGAACGAACTTACTGAAGGATCGTCCTCCACAAAACATTTCATATGGAATTGTCGTTATTGTACCGGCACCACCAGTCAATTGAGGTATACCGGCCTTTTTCCACATTTCCATAACTTTGGGGGCGTTTTGCGCATCAGCCATAATTAATGGAAGCATGTTAGAACCAAGACGTTCTTGTATATAGGACAAATGCCAATTAGGCCAGCCTTCAGCAACAATTCGGTCATAGTCTTCTTGCTTCATCAACTCTTGCTCTTCAATCTGCCATAATTCGTTCTCTGCAAGCTCTTCACCGGGCACCTTAACTTTACTTAGCCATATCAGGCCCAAACCATATTTAAACCAACTTCCATAGTCAACACCATCTGCTCCACCAACTTTTTCTACTGTTTCAATCATTGCCTGAGCAGAGATTAAGCTGCTGCTGGCATATTCAGCTACTGTCATATTCTGTACTCTAGCCGCAAAAGCCGAAAATTCAAGTATCACAGGAGTTCGATCTGTTTTCTCGAGAGCCACGGCCTTCGCAACTCTTTCTTTACGCTCTTGATATAACTTATCATTTGACATTTAATTCACTCCTAACTTTTACACAGTTTTGGAAATGCTATCTTAGATTTCGTCATAAAGACCACTCCGATAGGCATTGTTGTAGGCTCGACAGTGCCTATCCAAGCCAAGTAAGGCCATGGAACCCTTTAGAGATCCCAGCATTCCTTTATCCGTAGGGTTAAGTATATAGGCATCCATTCCGGCACTCATGGTTTGAACCATAAAAAGGCGGTTTAAGACTTTACGGGCAGGTAATCCGTAAGAAATATTACTTAAGCCACAGATCGTGTGAATCCCCGGATAATCCTCCATAATTTTTCGGATAACCGTTAATAAAATCTTTCCGGTTTTTTGGTCGGTACTTATGGGTGTCACCAGAGGGTCAATATAGATATCTGTCAAAGGAACTCCGGCTTGAGTAAGCTTGTTGATGATCTTATCCGCAATTCGCAAGCGATCCTCAAGTCCCTTTGGCATTCCTGCCCCTTCGATACAGAGTGCGATAGTTTTTGCCTTGTATTCCAAAACCAGAGGTAGCACACTCTGCCAACGCTCAGATTCATCGGAAATTGAGTTTATCATTGGCTGGCCGTTCTTAGCCCGCTTCAATCCTTCAGCTAAAGCTACTGCACTTGGACTATCAATGCTAAGGGGTAAGCCGGATACCGCTTGAATCGTATCAACAAGCCAGGCCATAGCCTCAAGTTCCTGTTCCACTAAACTACCACAATTGACATCCAGATAACTCGCCCCTGCCTCCTCCTGGGCCTTTGCCACTCTTTGAATAGTTTCGGCATCTCTATTTAAGACAGCGGTCTTAATTTCTGAACGACTAGTATTAATCAATTCGCCAACAATGAGCATTGGAGTGCCTCCTCTTCGATCCGATTTGCTAAATTTAATTGCTATTTAGGCAATAAATTTTTGGGCTACGTCCACAGCTTCTTGAGCACTCTTACAGACTGCATCTGCTTTAACATAGTCACATACTGTTTGATCCACCGGACCACCACCGATTAGAATCTTGAGATCCTTCCTCAATCCTGCTTTGTCAATCTCTTCAATAGCAGTCTTAATGTTTTCAAAGGCAGTGGTAAGTAGGCAAGAGAAACCAATTACTTTAGGTTGATGCTCTTTAATAGCTTCGATGAACTTTTCCGTAGGTACGTCGACCCCGAGATCGATGACATCAAAGCCGTTACATTTCATAACAGTACTGACGATATTTTTACCGATATCATGAATATCGCCATAGATGGTGCCTAAAACAAAAACACCTAGATCTGATTGATTTGTTCCGGATAGATCCTCAAGAGATTCAATGGCCTCATTGAAAATCTCTGCTGACATAATCAATTCTGAAAGAAAAAATTCTTTAGCCTCGTATTTTTGACCGACTGTTTGCATTCCCACCTGTAATTCCTGAATGATCTCTAGACCGGGAACGCCTTGTTCCTTTAACGCTTGTACTTCCGCTAAAACAGCATCCTCATCCAATTCGCCAAGTTTCTTAGCCAGTTCGCTCAACAAAATTACCCCCTTAAACAATTATAGGTGTATATACAAGTATACTTGTTGTTTTTATATTATATTTAATCTTCTAAATTGTAAAGATAATTATATCTACATTATGTTGTAATATTCGACTTTGTTCGTAGTTAGGAGGTGCTGCTTTGCTTATTAAATAGAAAAGCCATCTTCTTGAGGTACTTTTCAAGAGATGGCCTAGGTATTCCGCTTTAGTTATCCAAATATTGTTTTTTATAAACTTCAAAAACACTGTGGAAAATCGATTTTACTTCTTCTCTACCGCTTTTTCCTGGTAAGCAAAAGTTTTTGTAAACACTTCATCTATGTTGATCAATTGACCGATAGTGGCACCGGCTTTGAGCTTATCCTGGACAATATGTTCAGTTTCCAATAAGTTACGGGCTTTATCAAGGATTGCCTGAGCTTCTTCGCCTAAATAGCCAAAAAAGGCTTAGGAACATATACCCAACGGTTATCCTCCTAAGCCTTTCCATATAAGTCCCTTTACCTACCGCACCAGCGGTCCTTGCAATTTTCACACCCGGAGCCGCACTGGCTGTAGCTCGGGATCATGTCAAATTCCTTGGCCATGGCGATGGCAAGTTGGTTATCTTTCCCCAAGTTAGACACAATGCATTGGGAGTGGGCATAACAATTTCGTTCTGAACTATGTATCAATTGCCCACCCTTATTGCAAAATACGCATGTTTTATTTGAATCCATCCTCTGTATCTCCTTCTCAATCATCTATCTCTTGTTGCAATTATAGGTTGCTCAAGATGGTCTTTTAAATATAACATTCGTAAATATGGCAAAGCAATGGGCATATTTACCTAGCGTTTTAGCACTATGGACTTGACCTTTCCCGCAGCTCTCTTCTGAATAAGTCCTCCGGGAAGTATCGTCCCGGGCATTCGGTAGCTGCGCCGGGAATCTCTCGATGAAGCTCCACCTTTTGGTTAGATGCCACCTACTCAGTCAAAAAAACGGCTATCGCTTAATTTAAAGCCTTAGCCGTTTCGTCTATGTGATCTATTCGTTTACTATTTTTCCTCTTTATTATCCTCTTGTTTGTTTACGGTCTTTTCCTCACTAATAATCTCCGCGTCCACAGTGTTCATTTCTCTTCTAAAATTGTTGACACTTTTGCTCATGGCCTTGCCCACTTCGGGAAGCTTTCCTGGGCCAAAAATGAGTAGGGCAATAATCAGAACAATAATGGCTACAGTTGGAGAAATCATTCCAAAGGTTAGCATATCTTCACCTCAATTTCATGCTGAATACTCTTCACGTCATTATAGAATTCCCAAATATTAATCCCTCAATAATAGCAAATCATGTATTACCAAGCTTCTAATTTTATTATATAGTAGCTAATTCTAGAATACCAGAAAATAATCAAATATCGTAAGAGCTTACTTCCGCTGCAGCTACTTCTTCTTCTTTTTCTTACCTGTGACAATCTCCACTCGGAAGCCTTTGCGACTTTGGCGAACGGTGGCAGCCATAAAGCCAAAGAACATAGCTGCCCAGATACCGATGGTGACCAAAATGCCGGTAAGAACCCTCATAACCGTGGGCCAGAGCAAGGGACGGGTCAATAAATATAGTCCGTAAATTATCCCTGACCAGAAGCCTCCTTCATAAGTTACGGGGGGAAGTCCTTGAAGCACAACCACCAATTCATCCGGGCGGAATAGGTAGATAATCCCCACAGACAAAAAGAGCATAAATATCATGTTGATCAGATACATAAACAGGGAAGCTCCCGGCGAAATACGCTGTTGAGGACTATCAGGGTTAAAGCGACTATTGTTGATGGAGTAAAAAAGTCCAATACTGCTGGCACCCATGGAAAGGAAAACGGCTCCGAGAGCTAAAGCTAAAATCGCTTTTAGACTTAAGCCAATTGCTATGCCGGTTCCTGCTAATAAGGCTTCCATTAGGATCAAAGTGGGTAGTACCGCTGCGATTAGTTTTCCCCAAACCACCGGCCAGCCGGAGAGTGGGACGCTGTTCAAAAGCCAATCGGATTCTCCTTCGCGACCAAAGGATTGCAAGGCCATATTCCCGCTGAACATAATGGTATACATGACAAAAACCGTTACCAAAGAGCCTTGAGCCCCCGGATTAGCATCAAAAATATAGCGCGCAATGAAAAATGCCATGATAATTAAGGGCGTAAGATAGCCAAACCACTCTCTAGTATCCCGTTTTAGGTAAAGTAAGTCTTTTTTAGCCACAGCCCACATTCCATTTAAAGGGGAGGCTTTTGGCAGGATTTCATCCTGCATGGTAGCAAAGAATCCTAAAGACGCCTTTTCAGTTTGCCTCTGTTGACTTAGTTGGTTGAATTTCCTATCTTCGCTGTCTTTGCAACCTTTGCGTCCCCTCGACCGGCGGCGGCCCCCTTCACCCTGGCTTAGGGAGATAAAGCCTCTGCGAAATCCTCTCTCCAAGAGGGTGAAGGCCAGAATAAACATAAAAACCCCAAGGGCAAGAATCAAAATACTAAAACCCAGACCCTTAAGGAACTCTCCGGACATACCGGCCACTAAAGCTTGGGCACCCCAGCCCCAAGGAAAAAGGTTCATGAGACTTAACATCTGTTCATTTCCCGCCAGCCAAGCGGTATAATTAAATTCTCCCCCTCTCCCCATCATGATGGTGGGAATCTGAAAGAACAAAGCAATCATGATTCCTGCCAAAGCTCCGATGAAGCCAACAGCTTCTTTACTGCGATGAGGAGGAACAATCCGCATTACTATCAAATTAAGAAGCTCGGCAATAGCCGTGCCAAGGGTCATTAATCCCAGACCCACTAAGATAACAAGGAGATAAAACCACACTCCCGCTTGAAAGAATAGGCCATAGAAAATTCCCGGCAGGAACACGAAAAAGGCCGCTGCCACGAAATTACTCCCGATTACACTAAGAGACTTAACGGCAAAGACCGCTTTTAAGGAGACCGGTGCCATGAAGAGCAGCTCTAAATCTTCCGACATATAGAGAGCCGCAAAGGCAGCGGTAATACCAAAGAAGATCTGGCTAACTAAACCACCTAGAAAGATTAAGGAAAGAAAACCTTCTAAAACTTCATACGAGATCGATCCTAAGGCACCGAAGGCCATAACACCCAAAGAGGAGATCATACCTAAGATGGCAATAGCAACAATAAAAGTGGCGAAAATGACCCTTTTGGGACGATACCTTAGCTTATTCCAGGACACCCGTAGCTGGTTTTTCGACAAAAGCATAAAGTCCTGAAGAAAAGACTGGGTTTGGAGGGGTCCCTCTAAGGGAGGCGGTAAAAGGATTTTCACTGGTTATCCCCCTCCAGGCTTTTAATCAAATCTTCATTATCCTGACTACCTGTCAGCTCTAAGAAAATATCTTCTAAGCTATCCCCGCCATGGCCAACCTTCCGGCGCAATTCCTCAGGGCTGCCTTGAGCTATGAGTCTTCCCTTTTGCAGAATTCCTACCCTATGACACATTCTTTCCGCGATTTCTAAAATGTGAGTGGAAACAAGGACTGCCACACCCTGCTTAGCCAATTCCTGGAGGACATCCTTTAAGAGGCGGGCACTAGCCGGATCTAGTCCTACAGTAGGTTCATCCAAAAGAATGACCTTCGGCTGATGAATGAGGGCGGAGGCCAGCACAACTTTTTGCCGCATACCATGGGAGTAACCCTCCAAAAGTTCATCTGCCCGATCAAGTAAGCCAAACATCTCCATAAGCTGTTCGGCTCGCCTACGGGTTACCTCTTTAGGAACCTGATAAAGGTTCCCCATCAGCTGGAGAAATTCCCAGGCGGAGAGTTTACCATATAGTTTCGGCTGATCCGGGACATAAGCCATCAGGGATTTAGCTTGGGTGGACTGTTTGCGAATATCATAGCCACAGATCTCTGCTTCTCCCGCACTAGGCTCCATCAGACCGGTTAACATTTTAATAGTTGTAGTTTTACCTGCTCCATTGGGTCCGAGAAAGCCGAAGATTTCTCCTCCTTTAACTTCGAGATTAAGGTTATTTACCACAGGAACGTCACCGTAGCGTTTGGTTAATTGGTGGGTGCGAATTAAAACTTGATTCATAGATTATAGATTACTCCCTTCGGATTACTCGATTAATTTGCGTTTCTGAAATGGGTAGAGGGCAAAGCGTTTCATTGACTTCCATTTGTCTAACCAGACGATATGGGCATCATTTTTCTGATTAACAAGGATTTGCGGGATAAAGAAGGCGGCTACATCTTCAGGTTTATCGCCGAGGATATTAAATATTTTACGGAAAGATTCGCTTTTCAATACCGGAGATTTTTCTCCCCGAGGGGTCTTGGTGATAAAATCCGTCAACATCATGCCTGGGGAAAGGCGTCCCACTAATACAGGCTTGCCAGTAGAGGCAATTTCCTTAGCTAAGCCTTTAGTAAAATAGGTTAAGGCACATTTAGTGGTACCGTAAAGGATGGTTCTTAGTTGAATCATATTATTAGATCCCAGCCCCTCCATATTCCACAGCTGACCCTTACCTTGAGCAAGCATGTTTTTGACCGCCACTTGGGAAGCGTATATCATACCTTTGATATTGGTGTCGATGAGGTTATCAACATATTCGGGATCAGTATCGAAAGCCAATTCATAGGGAGTATTTTGTCCTGCGTTATTAATCCAGATATCCACAGCGCCCCATTTAGCAGCTGACTTCTGCCATAGGTTTTCCAGTTCCTCTTTCTTTTGTACATTGCAAGGTACATAAAGTACCTTATCCCCATATTGAGCCAACTCTTGCTTAACACCGGTCAGTGAAGCTTCATTTCGTCCGGAAACTGTGACTTTGCAGCCCGCTTTTAAGAACTCCTTTGCCATACATAAACCTAAACCTCGGGTACTTCCTGTGATAACAACAGTTTTCACTTGCTTACCCCCCTCAACAAATAGCATAATAGTAAAAGCAGGGTATTTGGGTGATTCCCTGCTCTTTCCCCTCAAACTGAATTAAATCACTCATCTAAGGAAATTATACCCACTATGAGGAATCTAAGCAAGAAAGCTGTTTAGATCAAGCAGCTCTCCAATTTAGAAGCTATTAAATTAAGTGCTTTTATTGAATGAAAGGAGTTAATAATGAAACAGAAACGACCTGTTGTCTTTTGGCTATACATTTTATTTAGTTTAACCGTAGTGCCTATGTTTTTTATCCATCTCGCTAACTTAAAATGGCTAGGGGCTGGAATGAGCGTGCTTACTCTTATTTTTATGTCCATCCCTTTTCGCTTGGAAGCTAAATATAATTTAAAGATCCCACGCAGCTTTCTTACAGTATTAATTATCTTCATTTATGCCTCCGTATTCCTGGGTACCGGCAACCGCTTTTACGACGTGTTTTGGTGGTGGGATAAAATGCTTCACGGATCATCAGGATATATTTTTGCCCATATGGGCTTCTTAATCCTCATGTTCCTCGATCCCAGCCAAAAGCAAGATATTCGTCCAGGTCGCATTTTGGCTGCCTTATTTGCCTTTTCCTTCTCCTTAGCCTGTGGAGGGGTCTGGGAGATCTACGAATTTTCCATGGACCAAACCTTCGGTACCCTTTATCAAGGCATTGGTATTGGCGATACAATGTGGGATGTGATTCTGGATGCCCTGGGTGCTTTGGTTTTTGCACTCGTCCTTTATTTTCAGAGAAGCCGTAAGTTTCAACCAATCATTAGGAAGGAAACCCGGTAAACGGATTAATTATAAAAGACCCAAGCAGAACTCACTATCGAGATCAGCTTGGGTTTTAGTTCCTTCGCTTACGCTCAGGATGAAATGGTATTTTAGTTGACGCTGAACTTAAAGCTCAGCCAAGCCCTATAGACCTCTTTTTTAAATGCTTCGATATTCCGTATTCTTGGCACACTAATTATTGTGCCTTCACTTTTGTCCAAGGGTTGTTTAAGCAGACCGATAGCCTGATCCTCACGAGTCGGTGCAAATGCCTGATAATCATCGATAAAAAGCCCAGGCTTCAATAAATATACTGCGGCTACTACATCCCAGTTATAAAAACCGTTTAAGCCATATTGGTTCATCATATACCCAAACCAGCAACAGCTTTTTTGTAAAATATATGCAGAAATAGGCAAACTGCTGGATTCTAAAATTTCAACGTACTCTTCCCAGCTAAAGTAGGCATCCAGGCAATTGTTAGCGGTAATGACAGAGACCTTCCCACCTTCCTTTAAAACCTGTTCTGAGGCCGCCGGATCAGATGACAAATTCAGTTCGTCCATTATTTTACCGTTGATATCCAGCTCTTGGGTGATCCCTCCCATAATCACAATCTCTTTTACTTTACGAAAGATTTCTCGATCTTTCCGATAAGCTCCCAAAAGATTGGTTAAAGATCCCGTCGCTAAAATAGAAATCTCATGGGGGTTTTCATTAACGGTTTGAACCAGAAAATCCACGGCTTCGCTTTCAAGTGCAGTATGAAGATTAGATTTCTGTGGACAACCTTTCAATACCGGTATTTCCTTTAGCCCTAGTTCTTCCTGCATTTTTTTGGTATTGGCGTAAACTGCCTCCAAAGTATTATTGCCATAGGTCGTAGTGATCCCACATAACTTAGAATTGCCTGCCCCCAGGAGATAGAGCAGGGCCAGCCCGTCATCTACGTCACAACCATCAATTCCCATGGTATTATCGCAGTCGAAGATGATTTTCTTCTGCTGGGGCATCTCTTGAGACACTGTTTTAGTTATAGCATAATTCATAGTTTACCACCTACTTCCTCTTTGGAACCTTATACGAAATGAAAGCTGACTAGTAAAATACTTCCGGAAAACATTTTTTGATAAAATCTTCTTCCAAATACAACTGTATTTTCGCGAAAGTCTCTCGATTGACCAAAGGACGCCCTGGTTTGGTGTATTCCGTCCAAGCCATGGCACACCAAGCTATAGCTCGGAGCAGATTAAAAAATTTAAAACTTTTTATCCGATCCCGCAAGGTTAGACCCAAGTCCTCTTGCCGGTAAAAATCTCTGTAAGCCAATACGTTACTCTGTTTGCCCAATTCTTTGAGTTGCTGCCCTTGGGAATAGGCCTTATAAGCCCGCAGATAGCTTTCAAGAAAGAGCTCCTCCTGCTCGGGGGTTAAAATAGTATCTCTCTTCCACAAAGTCGTGGTCGGTATCAAAAACATACTGAGATCTTGAGCCGGCTCCCCGTAGATGGGTTTTTCCCAGTCAATAAGATGACAGCTTCCCTGGGAGCGATTCACTATAAAGTTATGAGAATTAACCTCAGTGTTAATGACAGCCCGCCCAGGATTAGTCAGAAAATACCCTTCTTCTTTTCTTTTATCGTTACCGGCCCGCAAGACTTTTTCTAGGTATCTTTTTATTTGGGAATCCCCTCGCGAACATTCAAAATAGACTTTAAGCAGGGACCCGGCTTCTTTATAAATAACCGAGAAAGGCCCCTCTGCTTGAACTAAAAAGTCAGTACTTTCCTTCGGAAATGGAAGGCTATGAATTTTGGCAAAAGTCTCGGCGGCCATGACCAAGTCCCTAGTGTAATTTAATGGTTCACCGGGCAGGTATTCCATCACTAGGCAGCCATAAGGCACCTCCTGTTGCTGATCATCTAGGTATAAAGGAATGGGAGTGACTCCGGAATCTTGCAAAAGGCCCAAGGCCTGATACTCATAGCCAATCTGGTTAGCAAGATTCATTTGGCTACCGGTATTGAGACGAAAGACTAATTTCCTAGTTTCGGCTTGGAGCAGATAGTTCAGGTTATACTCACCTTGAGCGAGAAACTGCACATCAACCGGCCCTTGGATGCGAAGGGCTTCTTTGAATTCCGCTCTGTTCACATAAGCTCTAATCTTGCTTGTTAGTTGTTCATGCAGCATTATTTCCCCTCCTAACCGCAGGAATGCTTATCGCTGGCAACTTGCTTCTCATTAGTAAAGGATACTTGGGACCAATCGATATCCAGACTTACCTGATTGCCGATATCCAGATCGAAATAGTTATTGCCTCTGGCGATGAAGATCAGATTCCCAACAGCGATTTTTAAGATACCTTGGCCCCCAACGTATTTTTTCTCCAAGATAACCCCGGTGGGGCGATCAGTGCTGGGTCTAATGATTTTGATATGTTCAGAGCGAATACAAGCCTCCACTCTTCCTCCCCGTTTAAGGGCAGGTACTGTAAAACGATAGCTATCTGTCTGAAACTCTCCATTCCTTAAGAGACCGGGGATAAAGTTGCATTGGCCAAAAAGACCGGCCACCTCCCGAGTGGCCGGGTGGCGATAAATATTAATAGGTTGGTCTACTTGTAGGAGCTTCCCATAATACATGACCGCAATCCGGTCGGCCATCATCATCGCTTCATCACGATCATGGGTGACTAAAATGGTGGTCATCTGCAATTGCTTATGGAGCCGTAAAATGAGATCCCTTAACTCATCCCTTAACTTAGGGTCTAGGTTGGATAGGGGTTCATCCATTAACAGAACTTTAGGTTCCAGTGCCAAGGCCCGGGCCAAGGCCACCCGTTGCTGTTGTCCTCCTGATAGTTCTGAAGGATACCTTTTACCCAAATCCGGCAACTGCATTAGTTCCAAAAGTTCTTCCACTTTGGCAGCTCTTTTTTTACGGGGGACCTTTTGCATTTTCAAGCCAAAGGCGATATTTTCGGCTACGGTTAGATGAGGAAAAAGTAAATTATCCTGAAAGACCATCACTACATCCCGTTCTTCAGCCTTTTGTTTGGTAACCTCCACCCCATCAATCCAAATGCTGCCTTGATCAGGTGCGGTCAGTCCGGAGATAACACGGAGCAAAGTAGTCTTGCCACAGCCGGAGTGTCCCACCAGTGCTAAAAGCTCCTGATCGGCGATATCCATAGTTACCTGATCGACAGCCGGTTTCCCTGCATAGGATTTTGTGAGTCCGTTTAGAGTAATTTTCGGCATAGTATCTCCCCACTTTTGCAACAAATAATGTCTATTAGACTATAAGTAGTAGAAGTTTGTATCTTGGTCCGGATTGGCAACCATTTTTTCAATGATATACATAAAGATCAAGGAAGCAGCCACGATTATTAAGCCTAACCCCGAAGCAATCACTCGATCCCCGGAATTAATGAAGGGGAAAAGCAGAATGGGTAAGGTGAGGATTTTCCCCCCGCCAATTAGATAAGTTAAAAAGTATTGGCTAAAAGAGACATTAAACATAAGTACCCCGGCGGAAATAAGACCTGGATATAGAAAAGGTAAAGTGACATACCAGAAGCGCTGCCAAGGCTTAGCCTTGAGCACTTTGGCCTGTTCCTCCCATTTTGTTCCCAGTGCCTTATAAATGCTGGCGAAGATTCGAATCCCATAAGGCAGAGCTACAGGCAAATGAACTAAAATTACCCCGAGGATTGTATCGGTTAGACCATAGCGAATAAAAACAATTTGGATTCCCATACCCACGGTAATAGTAGGTATAATCAAAGGAGCTAAAACGATGATTTCCACGATACGTTTGCCTTTAAATTCATAGAGCCCTAGGGCTTTGCCGGCTGGGATGCTAAAGATTATGGCCAAAGCAGTAACTGCGAGAGAAATCAAGGTGCTAGTCCCGAGACTGGAGAGCATCTTGCTTTCCGGAGAAAAAAGGTACCCCCAGCCTCTTAATCCGAAGTCTTTAGGGAAAAGGGCATTGGCATCCCAGCCCTGGCTAATGGACCAAACCACCAGGACCAGAAAAGGAAAAACAATGGCCATCAGGATTGCTAAATTGATTATGGATCGCAAGGGTTTTAAGTTCCACATATTCACCTCTATGATTACTGGACAGCTCCTCTAACTCCACTTCTTCAGATACTTGCGCATAGATAGATAATAGATGAAGATCAGCAGCGTGCAGACTAAGGAAACTATCATATTAATTACCATGGCGATGGGACGTGCTGATAAATCCACTGAGATAAAATTCAAGTAAGCCCAGACGGGTAAGGTCTTAGGATAGGTGGCTCCTAAAAGATAAGGGATTTCAAAAGCCCCAAAGGAAAAAGCAAAGACAATGGCCGATGCAGAAATGATGCTGGGCATACTTAAGGGCAGAATCACATGAAGAAAAACTTGCCGGGGGGAGGCTTTAAGATTGGCCGCTACTTCCCCTAATTTAGTATGGATGTTGCGCATAACCGTATAAACCATAAAGGTAACAAAGGGGACTTCTTTCCAAATATAAATCAAAATGATACCGATAGCATTTTGGGTATAAAAAATAGCAGGAAATGAACCAGTATCCGTTATTAAACCAATCTTTAAAAATAAGCGGGAAATAACTCCTCCTTGAGAAAGAATAAAAACGAGCATCAAAGCAGCCACCAGATGGGGAACGGCAATAGGCACTTTATAGAGAAAAGCAATAATGCGACTCTGTTGAGCATTTTTTAAGAAATAGTAAGCTAATAAGGTTCCGAATACTGTTGCTATAGCTGTGGAAATTAAGGAAATATGGAAGGTGTATTTTAAGGATGCGAGGAACTCCGGATCTTGAAAGACTTCCTTATAGTACTGAAGAGACAACTCCTCCAGGCCAATGACAGGAAAATACCCCAAACTTTGCACAAAGGCAATCAGGAATCCTCCCAAGAAGAAAAATAAGATTACAGCCAAAGCCGGGGCTAAGTAGAGATACCCTTTCAGGGTATCTCTACTCCTGTGCTTACTTAACATTTTGCACGACTCTCTTTTTCCAGAGCTCTTCGATCACCGGGATATAACCTGCGGCAATTTCCGGTAGGCTGTGGCTTTGGAGTTCTTCTGGGGATAGAGTGGCAATCCCTTGATCGATGGCTTCAAGGTTAGTAATTGCCTCCCTTTCCAGTTTGGTTAGGTCAAGAGCAATTAAGTCTCCCCAATTAATTGGTTCATACTTACTTAATTGCGCATCAGGACTCAAAAGGAAGTTAGCTACCGCCATGGCCCCTTCTTTATTAGGTGCATTAAAAGGAATGGCTAAAAAGTGTGTGTTACCGATGGTTCCGTTATCCCAGACATAGGTGCGAACTGTGTCCGGCAAAAGTCCCTGTTCAATCATACTGGAGATTAAGGCTGGGCTATAGGTCATGGTAATATCTACTTCACCGTCTTGGAACATTTGATGTAAACCACCTACTGTGGGGGGGTAAGTTTTCCCTTCACGCCATAGATAACTCTTCATTTCGTCGAAATAAGCCCATAATGGTTCTAATTGAGTGTCCATAGCTGCCTGATCTACTTCTTCCGTATACGGGAATGCCTCATAACCGCCGCAAAGCTCATACATTAGGTGACGGACAAAAACACTGCCGGTAAAATCGGGAAGCTCTGGGTAAGTGAAGCGTCCGGGATTTTCCTTGACCCACTCCAGAAGTTCGGCTGCGGATTTCGGTGGTTCTTGGATCTTAGCAGTATCATAAGCAAAGACGAATTGGGCTTTTCCCCAAGGAACTTCATAGCCTTCCGCAGGGTAACCAAAGTCAAAAGCAATATCAGGGGCTGTTTGATCCACATATGCTTGGTAATTAGGAATTTTTTCGGCAAAGGGTCCCCAGAGTAAACCAGCTTGCCGGGCAGTACGGAAATTCTCCCCGTTAATCCATAAGAGATCGATAGTTCCTTCATTTTTTCCCGCTTGCTTCTCCCCAAGGAGTTTGTTGAGATATTCATCAGGCCCCATGGGAACGCGGTTAACCGTAATTCCATACAGCTCTTTCATGTTCTGAGCTACATAGTTATCCACCCAGGAGTTGGTGAGTTCATCACCGCCCCACATATAGAAGTTAACGGTCTTCCCTTTGGCATCAGCTAAGACTGTTTCCCAGTCTTTATCCGAAGGATTAGTCTTAACCCCTGTTGTACCACTAGAGCCTACGCAACCAGTCAGGACTAGGCCGATTATCACCAGCATAACTAAACAAAGTCTTTTGGCTTTCATAATATTTTCCACTCCTAATGGCTTTAATGTCTTCCTAGTTAGATTGCTTTATAGGGATGCTCACCAGAGCCCATCTTGATCCATTCTTTATAGGCCCATTCATTTTCTTTCAACAGAGCACGCCCTATACCAACAAAATCTGCGGCTCCCTTAGCGATTATTTCATTGGCCTTATTCCCTGTTTTGATCCCACCTGTGACTATTACCGGGATATTAACATGAGGCCTGATGGCTTCCCCCATGTAGGCGAAAAACCCTTCGGTTCCATTTAGTAGATAACCAGAGATTCCCCCAGAGAGATCAAGACAATCTACGCCGGCCGTTTCCAAGGCTTGAGCTGCAAGGATGCTATCTTCTAAGGTCGTACCGCCGGGCAAACGGTCATCGGCCCCCAGTCGGTAAAAGATTGGCATATTCTTACCTACTGCCCGCCTTACTTTCTTAACCACTTCGATAGGAAAGGTTAACCGCCTCACCAAAGATCCCCCATACTCATCATGGCGAATGTTAGTTAAGGGAGAATAATACTGATTGAGCAAGTAGCCGTGGGCACCATGGATCTCAACAAAGTCAAATCCTGCTTTTTGAGCCCTACGGGCTGCCCGGGCAAAATCCATGACGATATCCTTCATACTATCATTATCTAACTTTTTAGGTAGAACCCGATAGGTATGTTTATCCCTACCGCCAAAGCGGCTAAGATATTGGGATTGAATACTGGAAGGACCACAAGGATAATCTAGGGCTCTCGCCCCAGCATGGCTGATTTGGATTCCAACAGCTACACCTTGCTCATGAATCTCAGCTGCAAGATGCTCCAGCCCGGGAATCAAAGAATCATCATAGATTCCTAACTGACATGGATGGGCTTTTCCTTCGGGGTTAACATAGGTATGCTCAATAATCATCATTCCTACCCCACGGGTCCGCATCCGATAATGCTCTATTACTTTATGGGTTATTGCTCCCTGCTCTGTGGCGATATCCAAGGCCATGGGAGCCATTACTATGCGGTTTTTAAGTTTTAAATCCTTAATTTGATAAGGAGTAAATAACGGTAATATATCCATCACCCCCATACCTTAAAGGCTTTTTTATTTAAGCTTGTTTCTTTTCCGGTGGTAAAGCGACAGATTCAATGCCCATCTCGTTCAAGATATTAATAGTTCTGCGGGGTACCACCAGGGAATCGTCGAATTTAGCAGCATGCTCGATGACCCTTAACATTGGCAGTTGACTAGCAAGATCTACGGGAATGTCGATATCAGGAACTTGTTCAACATAAGCCAAAGGAAGATCTTCCTCGGCAGCTTTGGCGGCCAGCATATCCAAGGCAGTGATTCCGTTCTTGTTATAGAAAACGGAGTAGTAGTCGAATTTAGTGGTACAGGTCTGTCCTACAATTGAGAAACCGCCTTCCTGGCAAGATCCCTCTACTAAAGCTGCTCCGATATAGGCTCCATCTTGGGCTTGGATTTTACTCAAGGCGACCTTTTGGCCTGCTTCGCTCTTGCTTAATACCTCGAGTTTATTGAGCGCATCCTTGAGGATATAGGGTTGGAGGGTGGGCAAGTCTCCCCCACTGATTAAGATAGCATCTGCTAAACGTTCCTCGGACCCTGACTTCAGAATATAGTCAGAAGCATATTGCATGCACTCATCAAAGGTTCCGCCCTGATCTGAGAAGACCCCAGCGATTTTTTCCGGATGGTTAACTTGGGTCAAAAGGTTGTCTAAATAAGCACGATCTCCTTCTTGGTTATAGCAAATCCAGAAGTCCGCTTCTTTAACAGCCAGACAGACATCGATCACATCCAGTAAGCAGGCCTCATAAAACTTAGTGGCCTCTTCATAAGTTAAGATTCCTCCCCGAGCTTCGGTTAAACGTGTCTTGCAGTCCCCGACTCTAGGCACTTTTGTAAATACTAATATTGCTTTTTTCATTTATCTTTCCCTCCAAAATAAATCATCGGCACCGGTTGGCAGTCGTCGCAATTGGGACATTCCTCACATTGGTCCCCGCACCACTCCGGTATTTCCTCTAAAGTACAGGGTACAAATCCCATCTTAAGGTAAAAGCCCAGGGCATAACCACGAGCTAAAGTTGAGACAGAATAACCTTCTAGAGTCTCTTGTTCGGTTAGAGGATATTTGCAGCATTCCCACGGATTTTTTAGAATGTAACTGAGAAGAAATCTTCCTGCCCCTTGGGAGCGGAGATCTGACCTTACCCCGATGACTTCCAAAAAAAACTGACCATCATCAAACTCGGAAATCTTGGCTACGGCCATAATCCCTCGTTCCTCTTTTACTACCATTACTTCACTGATATCGCCAGGTACACCCATCTCATACTCGGTTAAGATTTCAAAGATTTGGTCTTCATCCCGGCATTCTCCGAAGCCAATTGTTAAAGCCATGTTTTGCAATTTAACCCTCCTTCGTTGTAATGAATCTTACTGCATAACTAGCTTTTAACTGAAATTCTAATTATTAATGTGGTCTCTCGTTTATTGCTATTGCAAGATTCGTGCCACTCTCGGAAAGAGCTAGATTTACACTAAATACCCATTTTCACGTATCCATAGATTCTGATTTTAACTTCCTGAATTCCATTTTGGAGAAAAATAATTTCATTTTGACATAAACTATATTGGAAAATCTTATTTACAAATGGAATTATAAAGAGATCTTGCGCCTCAATTCACATGTGTGGTTTGTAAAAGAATCTTTGCAAAGCGGCATGGGAGTCTGATTAGCTAACAAAAGATTTAACAACTTTTTTCTTAGGCCTTTCTAAGTCGACAGGGACTACCATTATAGGTCCAGGTCCCAATCAGCGGGTCGGAAGTTTCAAAATCACCACTGGTGAGAAGGTTGGCATTAGAGAGCCAGATTCCTCCCAGCTCCGGTTCAGCGGCTTTGGCTTCAGGATACCACCAACCATATTCCACGCTGACAACATTATCGCACATGGAGATAAATTTTGTCATGAATCGTGCTTTGCCCCGCTCTGTCTCTACATAGACAAAACATCCTTCCTCCAGACCAAGTTTTCTACCGGTCTCTGCACTCATCTCAACTATCGGTTCCGGATGCATACGTCTAAATCTCTCTAGTTGGTGGTAACTGGAAGCATAATATGGCTGGAATCTGGCCCCGGTCATCAAGAGCAATGGATAATCCCCATTGACTTGCGGAAAGTGTCGTGGCTTTGGCAGAGGGTCCTCGTCCATTGATGCAAGCAATTCACTGAAGATTTCTACCTTCCCGCTCATGGTCGCAAAACCTTGAGGGTTTCCACAATTATCCTGCTCCAGAAACTTAAAGTAATTATTTTCTGTACTGTATAACCCAGTTTGGCAAAACTCCTCCCAAGTGATTCCAAGGGGGGATAAACTGTATCCCAAGGCCTCTTGATAAGTTTCCCAGGGCCAATCCTTTGCTTGGCCCAGCCTCACACCGAGTTCCCGCCAGAAATAATAATCCGGCTTCCGCTCGTAATAAGGTTCAACGGCCTGATCCCCTCCGTAGGCAATATTAGCCACTCCCGCTTTAGTCTCGAGAAGGGGACGCTCCAAAACTCCGGCACTAGGTAGTATATAATCCGCCAACATGGAGGTAGGAGTCTCGAACAGCTCCAAAACCACCAGTAGATCTAAACTCTTCAAAGCTTGGTAAATCAAGTGGGTATCAGCTTGGGTCAGGAGGGGGTTAGAGGCCATGACAATCATGGCACGAATAGGATAAGGTTCTCCATTTAGCATCGCTTTCCATACTCGGTTGGGGTGAGCAGAGGTCATATAGCGCATGGGGAGCCGTTTATTGTGCTTCATGCTTTGCTCGCGAACCTTGCTGTATCCCTCATAGGACTGAAGTTTTAGTTTTTCCTGATTAACCGAGCGGGGACCGGCAGCGGCAAAGGATTCACTGAGTTCAAGGTCTAATTCCGGGTAAAAATCCGGCATTTCGCTTAAATGGGAAGCCCCCGGCAGATCCAGATTACCGGTAATGGCCCTCAAGATAGCAAGCGCACGGTGGGCAGGAAAACTATTCAACCCCAGCTGGTCGATTCCTCTGCCGCTATACAAGCAAGATGGGGTACTTAGTGCATACAAACGGGCGGCTTTAATCACATCCTCCGCTTTTACCCCGGTGATTTCTTCCACATAAGCTGGGGTATAAGTAGAAAGATGTTCTTCTAACTGATCAAAACCATGGCACCAGTTAGTCACGAAATCTTCATCATATAATTTTTCCTCAACAATTACATGTAACAGACCCAAGGCCAATACCACATCAGTGCCCGGTCGCAGCGGGAGCCAGAGGCTTGCTTCCCTGGCTGTTTCCGTGTAACGGGGATCGACCACGATCAAGGGTTTTCCCCGCCGTTTAAATTCCTTAACTGTATGCCAGAACAAGGAGTTATCCGAATGAGCAGGATTTACCCCCCAAAGAATCGCACATTCGGTCAGCTCGGGATCTAATTCCATATCCACCGGCCAGCCATAAGTGATAGTATTGACCCAAATCCCCGGATTCCAGCAAATCTGACCAATCCCCACATTATTGGGACTGCCGAATAGGGACAAGAAGCGATGCAAGGGCCAAAAGGTCGTATGGGGACCGGCGATACTGGTAGCCAGGACTTCAGGGCCGTATTGCTCTTTTAAGGCTTGAAGTTTTTCAGCAATTTCAGCCAGGGCCTGCTCCCAGGATATTCGCTCCCACCGGCCGCTTCCCCGTTCCCCTACCCGCTTTAAAGGGTAATTGATCCGCTTAGGATGATCCATTACTTCCGGGATCATGGGCCAGCGTTTGCAACCACGCAAAACTTCATCATTATTAGGAAAGCGCGTTGCATCAGGCTGAACTTTACGCACTTTGCCATCCTCTATAGTGGCGGTTAGCCCACATTGATATCCGCAAAAACGACAGTTGGTTGGAACAGTTTTTCTTTCAATCATAAGTCTTCACCTGTCTGATTTATTTCCTTCAGTTTTTTACCATTTATATTAGTCAATTGATAACCGCAAAAAGGAGTTAAGCCGCCTCCTTTTCCCGCAACAATCATGCTGCACTCCCGAAGTTTCTTCAGATCCATATTTCCTGCATCAATATAGTTTTCAATTAGGATGGTCAATCCCGGTTCGAGCTCCGGATACTTCAGTCCGGCAATATCGGCAAAAACCGAACCTTGAGGGCTTTGCGGATTAAAATTCTCTATATATTCTTCGATAGTAAGGCGCCTGGAAAGGGACTGAATCCCCCCTTGATCTTCTACTAAGTAAGTAGATGTGGAGCAAAGAGGATTTGAGCAACCCAAAGGCCAAAAGTCCGAGGGCTCAATTATTCCCTTACTTTGCTCAGCGAGCATAAAGATCACATCGCCCATGGTCAATCTTTTAAGCAAAGGCACATCAAAACGCCCGGAACCAAAGGCCGGTTGATAGGCGATCCCTACGATCACATCCCTGTTTTCTAAGGCGAAATCCAGCACTTGTCCCATTTGGTTTTCATTGATTCCTTCGATTACCGTCATCGCTAAAACTACCTGAACACCGGCCTCACGGCAGTTTTCAATGGCTTTCAGCTTGATTGGCAAAAGGTTCCGACCACGTATTTGCTCATAGACTTCTCCCGTCATACCGTCAAATTGCAGATAGATGCCGCTAATTCCCGCCTCAGCCAGGTCTTTGATATAATCTAAATCCTGACCAATTACTACCCCATTGGTATTGACTTCAATGGCTTGAAAACCAATTTCTCTTCCTAAGCGAACGATGTCTGCCAAATCCTTACGAGTAGTTGGTTCTCCCCCTGTTAATTGGATGCTGGTATCGGGACTTGTATACTTAAGAATATATCGATATTTTTCCGCTATTGCAGCTAAATCCGGATTAGGGTCGGGGCGGAAATCATTGGCCGCCATAAAACATACCGGGCAACGGAGATTGCAGCCTTCAGTCACCTCGATTTCTACTAAGGTTGGATGGCGCAGATGGGCCTCACATAACCCACAGTCACTTGGGCACCCGTCCTTAGCAGAAATCGGAGAATGAGGGGGAATAGCCGGTAATTTTAACTGACTCATCCATTGATAATGCTCCACATCCGGCCACAGATAGGAGGTATAGGCTCCATGCTGTGGACAGGTTTTTTCCATATAAACAGCCTGGTCGCGAACCACGATTTGGGCCTTAATGACCTTTAGACAGATCGGACAAACGCTCTGTGTATGATCAAGAATCATACCATCTTCCCATTGCTGCCTCATTATAATTTCCTCCATTTTCCGATCTAGTTATTTTCATCACTTAAAACCTTATATTCCTTGAAAATTAGCTGGAACCATAATTACTAACTATATTCTTGAAAACTTATACTTTCAAATTAGACTCCCATGCCACATGTGGCGCCATCGAAAGGATGAAAAAAGTACTTATGGGTCAGGATACTTCACTGCGTTCAGCATGACATAGCGCGGTGTCATCCTGAGCATAAGCGAAGGATCTTTTTCAGGATAGACTAGAAAGAGGCTCCTGGATTTTACCCCGTGAAAGCCTCTTATTGACATTCAAATTGTTTACTTTAGAGAGTAATCAAATCTCCTTTCGTTTGATCTTTTTACTTATAGGTTTGGCAGATTAATATCAATCTTTTCACCGTAGTCTTTAAAATCCATCATCAAAGACATTAACTGCTTATCAGTCTTACTTTTGGCTTCAATAATCACTCGGTGAATCAGTTTATCTCCTTTACCGATAAACACAATGTAAGAAAAGTCAGTCCATCCGCTCTCCATGATCTGATTTTGGATCGTGGGGTTGAATTTTATTACCCAATGTTTAACATCGTTGAGTTTTTCTTGACCCTGAAGCACCACCTCACCGTACTCTTTA
>NZ_CEVWNY010000013.1:0-42998 GCF_982384815.1 Desulfitobacterium sp.
TAAAAAAGTCTCACGTCCAAAATCACCTGTTACCGTAAGAGACCCACACTATCAGGAATATGATATACAAAAAGAACGGAACATCTACGACTATAAGGGATACAGGCATCCATAAGCATCAAGAAGAGGGAGCGGTTCTTATTACTGTCACCCTCTTTCTTATTAGACCCTTATGTCACTATGCTGCACCCATTTAGGCACAAGCTATTGTCACCGATCGAGACACATTTGCATAGAATTATTGTTGCAGGAACTATACTAAAAGAAGGGGGAGTAAGTCATGCCAAGAAAACCGGTAATTAGAAAAATGTTCCCCGGTGGTGTTACTTATAAGGGTTTCTTTTCTTATTATAGCTATTTGGCAGACCAAAGTGCCCAACATATTTATGTAATAAAAGGCGGTCCCGGTGTAGGTAAATCTACTTTTATGAAAAAGATTGCTGAGGAAATGATCGGGAAAGGTTATGATATTGAATACCATTGCTGCTCCTCAGATAATAACTCTATTGATGGGATTGTTATTACCCAGTTAAAAATCGCTTTGTTAGATGGCACGTCACCGCATATTGTCGATCCTAAAACCCCGGGGGCAGTAGATGAAATCATTAATTTAGGAGAATTTTGGGATGAATCCAAAATTGTTCCCTCTAAACAAGCGATTATTGCCTGTAACCGTGAGATCAGCCGTAGCTTTCAATGTGCTTACTTTGCCTTAAAAGATGCCAAAAATGCCATGGATGAGTGGGAATTTTATATTGAACCCTACCAGAATTGGCAAGGAATTAATCAGCAATATTTAGACCTTATCCAAAAACTCTTTAAATCTAAGTCTCAAGTTGGATCGGGTAAGACCCGGCATTTATTTGCTTGGGCCCATACACCTCAAGGGAGAACTCAGCATATTGACACCCTTATCCAAGGCATGGATTCCCTCTATCTGCTGACAGGGCAAGGGGGAACGGGAAAATCGACCTTCTTAACCAAGTTGGCCGACTATGGGAAGATGCTAAATTATGATCTGGAGATATATCATAGTGCTCTTGAACCAGAAAAAATCGACTTATTGGTTATACCCGAACTTCGGACGGCTTTAGTTGTTTCTACCGAACATTATCCCTACCACCCGCAATTTACGGGAACAATTATCCCGCTGGATTTTGACAAAACTTTAGATAAAGAAGGACTTAAGATCTACCAAGATAATATTTATGCTTGCCGAAATCGGATCGAAGAAAGTATTAACCGCGCCTTATCCCATTCGCAAAGATCGAAAAAACTCCATGATCAGTTAGAAGGATACTACATTCCCGCCATGAATTTTGCCGAGATTGAAGGAAAGAGAGAAAAGGTACTGCAAAATATTTTAAATGTTTCTAAAAAGTAATAAATCTATTATAATAAATATGCCAACCAATTTTCTTCATAGCAAAGCAAAAGGCTTTGCAATTTTTTTATCCCCCTGGGGTATTCTAATTGTGTCGCATTTGGCTGCGGCGGGATTAAGGAGGGTTTCTTAATGAGTATACGAATTGCTATTAACGGCTTTGGGCGAATCGGTAGACTTTCCATGAGGGCCATTTTGGAAAGAAAAAGCCCTATCGAGATTATTGCTGTCAATGATCTGGGAGATCCAGATCTTCTCGGACATCTTTTTAAATATGACTCAATTCACGGTATCTTACCCTATGAGGTTAAAGTAACGGAAAATACTCTTGAAGCCTTGGGCCAAAAGGTTGTATTCTTAGCGGAAAAAAGTCCGGAAAACCTCCCTTGGCGGGAATTAGGTGTAGATTTAGTTATCGAGTCCACAGGACGTTTTACCAAGCGGGATCAAGCAGCCCTCCATATCCAAGCCGGGGCAAAAAAAGTAGTCATCTCCGCTCCCGGAAAAGATGAAGACATTACCATTGTCATGGGGGTCAATGACCATCGTTATAACCCCAAAGAACATCATATTATTTCCAATGCCTCTTGTACTACCAACTCCCTGGCTCCCATCGTCAAAGTTCTTCATGAGGAATTTGGGATTGAGCAAGGTATGATGACTACAACTCATTCCGTAACCAATGACCAAAGGATTTTAGATCTTGAGCACAAAGATTGGCGAAGGGCCCGGGCAGCATACCAATCCATGATCCCCACAACTACCGGTGCTGCTAAAGCAGTAGAACTTGTACTTCCGGAATTAAAGGGCAAGTTAAAGGGTTTAGCCGTGCGAGTTCCTACCCCAAATGTATCCCTGGTGGATTTTGTAGCTAATCTAAGTAAGTCCACAACTAAGGAGGAATTAAATAACAAGCTGCGCCAGGCGGCGGAAGGAAAACTTAAAGGGTATTTGGCCTATTCGGAACTTCCTTTGGTATCGCATGATTTTAATGGCAATCCCCATAGCTCAATAATTGATGGATTATCTACGATTATGCTCGGTGAGCACATGGTTAAGGTACTTGCTTGGTATGATAATGAGTGGGGTTATTCCAATCGCATTATCGATCTCATCGAGTTAATTGAGTGCAAAGGTCTATAAAGGTCTATCTTTTTGTAGAAAGAATGGTAAAATTTTATTATAATAGTTTAAGAAGCGGAATACCCGCCTTAAATAATACATAATTAGATATGCTGAATTGAACGAGACTTCTTTCAATTGGCGATTCGACCCCACTGAAGGTTAGTTCAGTGATAATTTTTATGGAGGTAAATATGCGCCGCACAAAAATCGTTTGTACCATCGGACCGGCCAGTGAGTCTAATGAACGGGTCCGGGAATTGCTAAAATCCGGCATGAATGTTGCCCGCTTAAACTTCTCCCATGGCACCCATGCAGAACATGGTAAACGGATTCGTACCTTAAGAGAGGAAGCTCAAAAGCTAGGAATCCATTTAGGAATTCTTTTAGATACTAAGGGCCCTGAAATCCGCACTGGCACGGTGGCGGATGAAGGAGTGCAATTAAACCAAGAAGCAACCTTCGTTCTCGATACGGACTTATCCACTCTGGGAACAGCTGAAAGAGTGGGGGTAACCTATTCCGACTTATGGAAAGAGGTTCATATAGGATCTCATATTCTCCTGGATGATGGTTTAATCGATCTTGAAGTTATTTCCGTAGATACAGAAAAAATCTCTACAAAAGTTCAAAATGGTGGCCTCTTAAAGTCAAAAAAAGGGGTCAATGTTCCGGGTATACCCGTCCAACTTCCGGCTATAACCGATAAAGATCGGGAGGATATTATTTTTGGCATCCATGAAGGAATCGACTTTATCGCTGCATCCTTCTCCCGCAAAGCTTCCGACATTTTGGCCGTACGCCGTTTGGTTGAAGAGGAGGGGGCCAATGTTAAAATCATTGCCAAGATTGAAAATCGAGAAGGCATAGATAATTTAGACGAAATACTGGAAGTTGCCGATGGACTGATGGTGGCCCGGGGGGATTTAGGGGTTGAGATCCCTGTTGAGGAGGTTCCCATCCATCAGAAAGATATGATTGAAAAATGCCACAACCTCGGTAAATCGGTGATTGTCGCCACGCAAATGCTGGACTCCATGATGCGCAATCCCAGACCTACCCGTGCTGAGGCCAGCGATGTTGCCAATGCTATTTTAGATGGTACGGATGCCATTATGCTCTCCGGTGAAACTGCTGCCGGACAGTATCCCGTCGAAGCAGTACAAATGATGAATAAAATTGCCCTGCAGACAGAAAAACACTATTTCAATGGCAAAACAACCTACTACCCACATGTCAATATTGCCGAAGCCATTAGCCACGCTAGCCATACTATAGCAAGGGATTTAGAAGCAGCTGCGATATTGACACCCACCCACTCAGGATCTACAGCCCGGATGATATCTAAATATCGTCCTCAATCATTGATTATTGCGGCTACCCCCTTCGTTCATGTGGCTCGACAACTGGCCCTACAATGGGGAATATATCCTTTGCTTATTCCCGAAAGTTCCGGTACGGACCAACTGTTATCCGTCTCGGTCAATGAAGCAATCTCCCATCACCTAATTAAAACTGGGGATGTAGTTGTTATCACTGCCGGGGTTCCGGTAGGGAAGGTAGGTACCACAAATATCATTAAAGTACAAGTAATTGGCGATATAATTGCCAAAGGAACCGGTATTGGGCGTAAATCATATTCCGGAGCAGCCAAAATCCTTACCACCCCTGGTACAGAGAACTTCAAGAAAGGAGATATCCTTATTGCCAGTTCCACCGATAAGGAATATAATCCCTTGATCGCCAAGGCTGGGGCAATTATTGTTGAAGAGGGAGGTCTAACTTCCCATGGGGCAATCGCAGCCCTACATTATGGTATACCTGCCGTTGTTGGAGCAAAAGATATTAGTATGAAGATCAAGGATGGCCAAATCCTGACTGTTGATGCAGTAGCCGGAGTGGTCTACGATGGCACCGTCAGTATTCTTTAAAAAGTAAAACCGCCGGTTGGCGGTTTTGTTTTTGCTATCCTGGAAATGATCTAAGCTGCCAACCTTATTTCGGTAACTCGGTAGGCGGCGGATCAATAAATCGTTTATGCATATATACTTCCTCATTATTGGGGATGTTATTGGGAGTCTGGTCATCAACGGTATCTTTGTCAATTGTGCTTTGAGTCCTCTCATTAAGTATTTCGATCATCCCGGCATCACTTAATTCGCCGGCAATTTCAAAAAGGGAGGCTTTTTTACTTGGGGCAAGTTTATTGACAAAGCGATTAATTTTTACCGGAGGAACAAGATTGCGAAATTTAACTCCTCCATATTTCATAACACGTTCAGGCAACGATAATCCCTCCTCAAATTCCTTAGTCTATTGTTAGTATGCTTTTCTTGATCTTTTAAATACACAGCATATTAACTAAAGAATGCAAGAAAGGGAGTGATCATCATCAATGTTGGAGCCCGGAAAAGACTCCCTCAGTCATTTTCAATTTTAACACGATTAAGAGTATCAACAACTTGTCCTCTAATAAAGCCAAGATACTCTTGGCGCAAAGCTTCTTGCTCAGCCTTTTCCCAATCTTCTAATCCCACAGATCTTTGTTTCCGTGAGAGTTCATTGATTCTCTCAATAAGGGTATTGATTTCCATCTTTTTGATTCTCCTTTTACTTGGGTTAAGCAATTATTATGGGATAAAATTACTCTTATCACAGTGATTCTATGATATAATATATTTTAGAGCTTGTCTAATTGAGAAAGGAGGCTTAAGAGCATTCTTCAAAAAGTAAAAGAAGATTTTCTTAAATTCAAAAGAAAGTTTTCTAAAACCCCTGGTTTATCTCTAAGATCCCCCAAAATCATCCTTGGGGTAATTGGACTAAGTGCAATATTAGGCGGTACTCTTTATTACGGAAGTACCACAACAGCTGCCGCCTTAATATTAAACGGTCATGAGATAGGTTTTGTGACAACCCCAAAGGAAGGCGAACAACTTATAGATGATATACTTGTTACTAGAGGGGAATCTTCAGGAATTGTTGCAAAGACCCATGACAGTATAGAGTTCCAAGATTTGCGGATAAGTAAAGCGACTCTTCGGAAGAACTATGTAACAGTAGATAAGCTTGACAACTTAATAAGTACATATTTTGAAGGATATCAATTTTCCATCGAAGATAGCCCCATAGCTATATTTCCAAAGGAAGAAGATTTTGCTGAAATCCTTAAAACTTATCAAGAAATTTATGCCAAGCCCAGTGAACATAATAAAATCTCTTCCGTAGAATTTAGGGAGGAAATCACCACTCAGCCTGTGGAAGTGCAGTTAGAGGAATTCAGTTCGCCGGAAGCTGTCCTTGAGGACTTGAAAAAGGGACATAAGACACAGCGGGAGTATATTGTAGAACCTAATGATTCCTGGTGGCTAATCGCCAGAAAAAACAATATGCTGACTAAAGAGGTTTTAGCCGGTAACCCCGGTACAGATGAAGATACCACTATTAAGGCCGGGGATAAAATTAATTTAGTTAAGATAATGCCTTATCTCACTGTCGTAAGTAAAGGTATCTACACAGGAAGCGAAACAGTACCTTTTGATGTGGTCACGAAGACGGATTACAGCTTACCCAGTGGTACTTCGGTAGTACGTCAAGCGGGGAGTGATGGCAGTAAAATTGTCACCTATTCCTATATTCAGGAAAATGGTAAAAACATTAAAAAGGAAATTTTAGAAGAAAAGATTACGCAAAAGCCGGTAACTCAAATAATTGCTAAAGGCCCTGTTTATGCATCCACCAATGTAGCACTTTCTCGTGGTTCGGGAAAAGTTTCCGGCCTAGGCTGGCCCCTGCAGGGAGGAATTAACTCTTATTACGGGTATCGATGGGGAAGCTTTCACACGGGCTTAGATATTGACGGTAATACCGGGAATGCTTTCATTTCTGCTGCTAGTGGAACCGTAAGTACTGCAGGTTGGAGCGGTGGCTATGGCAACATGATCGTAATTGATCATGGCAATGGGGTCGCTACTCGCTATGCTCATGCTTCCGAAATACATGTTACTAAGGGGCAGCAAGTTAATAAAGGCGAAGCCATCGGTCTAGTAGGCTCCACCGGTCGTTCAACAGGCCCACATTTACACTTTGAAGTGATTACTAATGGCGATACGGTTAATCCCTTAAGTTATTTACCTTGACTAGGAAAAGCGTCTAATGGCGCTTTTTTTGCAACACCGAGCTTTAGATAAAGATTAAGAGGGTTTTAAGGAGGATTTTTTATGTTTCTAACTTATCAAACACCGGTTAGGGTCCGTTATGCGGAAACAGATCAAATGGGAGTTGTCTATCATTCCAATTATCTTATTTGGTTTGAGGTAGGCAGGGCCGAGTTGTTGCGCAATGTAGGATTAGCCTATACCACCTTTGAGGAACAAGGCCTTGCTGTAGCTGTAGTTGAAGCTACCTGTCGCTATCGCCGTCCCGCTCTTTATGATGACGATCTCATTATCGAAACAAGTTTGGAAAGCTTTTCATCCCGTAAACTTACCTTTACTTACAAAGTCCTCAGAGGAAATTCCTTATTAGCTGAAGGAAAAACCATTCATGTGTTTATTGACCGTTCCGGTCGCAGCACCGATGCTCGAAACTTTCCTATCTGGGAGGATTTTGAAAAGATTGTTAATGAAACAAAGGAAACTTAATAAAACATCTCTTTACTGATTAAGGGAATATTGAAATACTTGTTACCTTATGGTATCATGTATACACGATACATTGTATTTAGTAAGGAGGAATTCTCATGTTTCTGGTTACTTGGATTGAAGCAGAAGAAGTAAATTACCGCTTGGTTGAGAAACATGAGCTTTCAGATTTTATAGCAATTAACTCCCTTGACACCTTGGATAATCATTTGATAGTTCAGGAATTAAATTCTTAAAAAGTATTTAAAATCGTATATTTTGGCATAAACTAGGATAAGCCCACGAAAGTGGGCTTTTTATTTGAAATAAGCAGGCAGGAAAAAAGCATGATATTCACGAATATATTTTTACCTAGTATTCGAAGGAGGATAAGGATATGAGTTTTGTGGTTCTAGTGGATAGTTCATCAGACTTGCCCAAAGAACTCTGTGAGAAAGAAGGCATTGTGGTTGTTCCCATGCCCGTGAGTATAGAGGGAGAGACTTTTAATGAAGGAATCGATATTTTTCCCCAGGAGTTTTATCCACGGTTCCCTACCTTTAAGGAGCTTCCTAAGACTTCTCAGCCTAATCCGGCGACCCTTAAAGACGCTTACGAGGAAATTTTAGCTCAGGGGAATGAAGTGGTTGCGATCCACCTTTCCTCCGGTTTGAGTTCTACATATAGTACGGCACTAATGGTTCGGGACATATGTTCACAACCGGAGAAAATCCATGTAATCGATAGTCTGGGAGCCTCCTTAGGCTATGGTTTATTGGCATTAGAAGCAAATAAGATCTTAAAAAACGCTAGTTCCTGGGAAGAAACCGAAGCCCAAATTCTTCAAGTTCGTCAGCAAATAAGATATGTGTTTACCCTCGATACCTTGGAGTATTTAGTTAAAGGTGGCCGGGTGAGTAAAACTGCTGGTTTTATCGGAGGGCTATTAGACGTAAAACCAATTCTATTTGTCACTACCGAAGGGCGGATCGAGCCCTTAGCTAAGGTACGCTCCCGGAAGGCTGCTTTACGCAAATTAGTGGATTACCTTCACGAAGAAATCCGCAATCCTGAAAATCAAGTTATTGGGATTTCTCATTCGGCCTGTCATGAAGAGACCAAAGCTTTAGCAGAAGAAATCAAGCAAAAAGTAAAGGTCAAAGATGTAATCATTAGCGATATAGGTTGTGTTATAGGAAGTCATGTCGGTCCAGGAACAATCGCTTTATTCTACCAACGATAATAGGGGGAACCTCATTGAAATCCGTCATAGCATTATTCTTATTTCTGTTTTACACATTTTCCAGTGTTCCAACCTTAGTTGCAAGTCCTATGACCACTCCACCGGAGATTCAGGGAGAAGCGGCTTATTTGATCGATGTCCAATCCGGCCAGACTCTCTTTAGTAAAAATGGTGACGAGCTCCTGGCCCCAGCCAGCACAACCAAGATTATGACAGGACTCCTTGCTATTGAATTAGGTAATCTCGAGGACACCGTTACTGTTAGCGAAACCATGTTAGACTATAATATTGTTTATGGCACAAGGATATACCTGGAACCTGGAGAACAGCTTTCCTTGGATGATATGCTTTACGCACTCCTGTTAAATTCCGCTAATGATGCAGCAGTTGCCATCGCTGAACATGTCGGTGGAGATATGCAGAGTTTTGTCGCCCTCATGAATCAAAAAGCAATGGTGCTTGGCTTAAAAAATACCACTTTCAAAAATCCCAGCGGTCTTAATGAGGAAGGACATTTGACAACGGCCCATGACCTGGCTCGAATTGCTCAGGCCGCCTATGGTAATTCGACCTTTCGTGAGTATATCAAAACCAAATCCCATGTGATTCCCCGGAAAAAAGAAAATGTTCCTATCGAAATGTTTAACGAGAACAAACTTCTTTGGCGTGATGATACCATAACCGGGATGAAAACAGGATATACATCAGTTGCCCGGAACTGTTTAGTGGCTTCTGCTTCTCGTGATGGTCGAGATTTAATTGCCGTGATCCTCAAATCTCCTGGACGAGAAATCTACGCAGATATGCAAACCTTACTGGATTATGGATTTGAGCAGTTTAATAATACCCTCTATAAAGGGATCGGTGACACGGTAGGTCAGATTGAAGTCCAAAACAAGCCTGTAAACTTATTGTTAGATCAAGAAGTATGGATCACTCAAAATAACAACGGGGGTGGAACAGGACCGCAGATTATTATCAAGCCGATTACCGAAACCCTTACCGAGGTTACTTCCGGACAAGTCTTAACCCGACTAGAAGTTTGGGAAGGGGATGAGAGGATTAGAGAAGTACCCTTAGCCGCTGATCGGACGGTAAATATTCCGCCGCCTGCAGTGGAGAAAAAATCCTTGGCTTTCATTACCGGTCTGGGATTAATCTTAAGTGGAGGAATACTTTTGGGGGCGGTCCAACAGCGAAAACATGCTGAGCGACGCAAGGAACGGGCACTTCTCAGAAAAGAACGACAAATTACAAAAAGCTTATATTCTAAAAGATAAGAATTAGACAAAAGGGTATTTCAAATAATGAGATACCCCTTTTTAGTTTAACATCGATTAATTCTATTAGTATTAGAAAAATAATTGTGAATTAGTGTGCAATTTTTAGTGACACTTTTCTCAATGTCAGAAAAATCTAAAAATTATCTAAATTTTTGCAGGATTTTTTTTTGAGGTGCCGAATATAGGTTTTATAGATTAGAAACCCTTACAGATTTCAAAGATCTATAAGGCTTATGGAGGTATTGTAGATGGGAAAACTTGATTTTCTTCGGGCCAGCGGAATAAGTCGTCGTGACTTTATGAAGCTCATGGCTGCCACAACTGCAGCCCTTGGTCTACCTGAGGTCCTAACACCGCAAGCTGCCAAAGCAGTAGAAGCAGCAATGCAAAAACCCCCGGTTATGTGGTTGCATGGTATGGAATGTACTGGCTGTAGCGAATCCTTACTGGCGACCATCAATCCCAGTATCGAATCCTTAGTACTCGATACTCTTTCCATTCGATATCATGAGACTATTATGGCTGCTTCCGGTCATGTAGCCGAGCAAGCTTACAAAGATACTCTGAACGAGAAATTCGTCCTAGTCGTGGAAGGCTCAATTCCTGCTTCAGAAGAAACTGATATTTATTGCATGGTAGGGGGAAGACCTTTCCGGGAAACAGTTCTGGAAGCCGCTGCTAAGGCCCAGGCAGTGATCGCCATCGGCAGCTGTGCCACTGATGGTGCAGGTATCCCCGGTGCATGTGCCATTAAACCCATCGGGGTTAGAGAACTACTGCAAAAGAATAATATATCTACTCCAGTGATTAATCTACCCTGTTGTCCGGTAAAACCCAATACCCTTATCGGTACCATCGTTTATTATCTTACTTTTAATGCCGTACCAGAGCTGGATAAACAGGGACGCCCCCTTATTTATTATGGAAAGCTCCTCCATGATAATTGTCCCCGTCGCGGACAATTTGAAGCGGGGCATTTTCTAGAAGATTGGAACAATCCGGCTCAGAAGGATTACTGCTTACTTCTTAAAGGTTGTAAAGGACCAAAAACCTATACCGACTGTGCTCAAGTCTGGTGGAATGACAATGCGAACTTCTGCATCAATGCCGGCTCTCCTTGTTCCGGTTGCTCAGAATCAGGCTTCTATGCCCAATTCAGCCCCCTCTATTCCAAACAGGAAAACTTCTCACTGCCCGGAATCGGCCAGATTAATGCCAATACAGTGGGCAAAGTGGTGGGAGGCGCTACTGCCATTGGTTTAGGAGCGCATTTTGTGGCTACTGCTGCCAGCGGCAGACTTAAAAATAATGGCTCTGAGCAGAAGAAGGAGGACTAAAAATGGGTACAGTAATTATTGATCCCGTGACTCGAATTGAGGGTCACTTAAAAGTAGAAGTAGAAGTTAAAAATGGCGTTGTTACCGATGCCAAATCGATTGGTACCATGTTCCGCGGCTTCGAGCCTTTATTAAAAGGTAGGGATCCCCGCGATGCTACTTATGTCACAGAAAGAACCTGTGGTGTCTGTGCCAGTGCTCATGGTTGGGCATCATCTCTATGCCTGGATGATGCTTTTGGCGCCAAAGTTCCTGCCGGTGGTCGGCTCATTCGTAATCTCATTAATGCGGCAATGTGGCTTCACGATGCCCCACTCCATTTTTATCATTTAAGTGCTTTGGATTTTCTTGATATCACTGCAGTAGCAAAATACCAGGGTCAGGACCCCGGTCTCCTGCGCGTGAAAGATAAGATCGGTAAATTAATTGCGGCCGGGGATACAGCTCCACTTACCCCTCGTTATGAGCCCGATGAGTACTGCGTGAATGATCCTGAACTTGTTACCCTTGCCGTATCTCACTACTTAAAAGCATTGGATATGCAAGCCAAAGCCAAGAAGATGTCGGCACTTTTTGCCGGAAAACAGCCTCACCAGTCATCTATCGTAGTGGGTGGAGTAACCATTTTACCGAATATTGAAGTCGTCGAGCAATACCGCTCCCTGTTATTAGATCAGATTGATTTTATCGAAAATGTCTATCTGCAAGATGTCTTAACCTTTGGAACCGGCCCGTTGCTCCCCCTTGCTCAAGCCGGAGTGGGCGGAGGTTATGGTAACTTCCTCTCCTATGGCGGTTTTGGCTTGGATGATGAGGGAAAAGATTTCTTCCTTAAGGCCGGAGTTATCTTTGACGGCAACTTAACCAATGTAATGCCCGTTGATCAAAGCAAGGTTACCGAGGAGGTCACCTATGCCTGGTATAAAGACAATCCTAATGGCAATCATCCCTATGACTCTGACACCGTTCCTGATGTTAAGAGAGCGGATGCCTATTCCTTTGTTAAAGCACCACGTTATGACGGCAAGCCTGTTGAAGTGGGTCCATTAGCGCGGATGCTGGTATTGCAGCCTAAGGGTCTTATGGATATCATCTCAAAATATAAGATTAAGCCCGGTGTGGTTGCCCGCCATGCCGCTCGTGCCTATGAAGCAGTTATCTTGGCTAAGGAGATGCTTAATTGGCTTGACCAATTGGAGGCGGAAATGGGCAAAGGCCTTAAAATTCATGACACCGAACACTGGAATCCTCCGGCTACCGGTCAAGGTGTTGGTTTGACTGAAGTTCCTCGGGGTGCTTTAGGCCATTGGATTAAAGTTAAGGATCATGTTACCGAAAATTATCAAATGGTTGTTCCTACTACCTGGAATTTCTCTCCGAAAGATGCTCAAGGTAACTATGGTCCCCTAGAAAAATCCCTCATCGGCGTTCCCGTTCCCGATGAAAATAACCCCATTAACGTAGTCCGGGTAGTCCGTTCTTTAAACCCTTGCCTAGCTTGCGCTATCCATCTTATTGATCCCCAAACCAACGAAATCCGCAAATTCCGCATTGGTTAATCCGGTGCTAATAAGATTGGAGAGAAAGCGAGGGAAAAAGTATGGCTAATCCAGCAGAACATCCGTTATCCCATCGGGTAACCCATTGGATTAACTTAATCAATTTTGCCGCCTTGATTATAACAGGCTTGTTGATTCATGCTCCCTATGAGGGGATGCCTATGAATTTTATCCGCAATATCCATTTCATCTTTATGTTTAGCTTAATCTTTACGGGGATTGTTCGCTTCTATATCTCCTTTTTCAGTAAGCATCGGGATTTTAAGAAATTCTTGCTTAATTCCCATGATGCGAGGAGCTTTATTCCCCAAATCAAGTATTATCTCTTTATCCAAAAGGACCATCCCGATAATCCCAATCCCTATAACCCCCTCCAGAAGCTTGCCTATATTGGTTTACCCATTTTGGCAGTCCTGCAAATTATCACCGGAGCCTTGCTCTATTTACCCATGAAATTTGCCAGCTTAGAGGCGACTTTAGGTGGGCTGGCAGCTATCCGCGGCTTTCACTATGTCATCACTTGGCTGTTTATTGCCATTATCGCAGTCCATGTGTATATGGTATTCACGGAAGCCATCGACCAGTTTTGGTATATGTTTTTCGGCAAAGACCCGAAGAAGAAAAAGACCACGACCGCAGGAAAAGCTACTACTGCTCAGCACTAATCCATAAATCATGGGTTCCTTGACGATCTAAAGAGAAGAGCGTATCATTACAGTTGCACAAAAGAATTGTAGAAAGGGTCAAAGGAATGGAACAACCAAAGATTATGGTCATGGGTGTCGGTAATGTTCTTCTTACCGATGAAGGACTGGGTGTCCACTTTCTTGATGTGTTATTCCAGGACCCCTTGCCGGAAAGTGTCGAGCTTCTTGAAGGCGGAACCGCCGGACTGGAATTGGTCCATCTCATTAAAGAAGTAGACTATCTTATCATTGTCGATGCCGTAAATGCCAATGACGAACCAGGTGCGATCTTTCGCTTTGAACCGGAGGACATTCGGGTAATGCCCGCTCAATTTGAGGTATCCTTTCACCAAGTGGGCATTCTGGAAGTCTTAGCTATGGCCAATATTTTGGGAACCGCTCCCAAAACACTCATCTTTGGTGTGCAGCCCAAAAGTCTGGAAATGGGGTTAGAGATGACCCCCGAGATTCAAGCTGTATTACCTAAGGTCAAGGAACTAGTTCTTCAAGAAATTGATCATATTCTTGAAAAGGGCGATTTTCGCCAGATTAATCTTTGATTCCAGTTTTTTACACAACTACTAAAGGGAACCGGATTTCTGCCGGTTCCCTTGTTATTGTTAATCTCATACGTAATGCTGTCAGAACTATACTTTTTCTCTGCCATCCCCTAGTTCGAAGGTACCACAGTCAGTTGCTTCGGTTGTACGAACTTCTGCGTGGTGTTTGGTCACTTGGATTTCTCCGGCATGACAAATTTTCGCTGCTTCATTATACTTACATTCAACAACATTGCAATAAACCTTTGGACTATCTGCCATTCTTATCACCTCCATAGTTAAGGATACCCAGTAATATCTGCTTTTACACAAATAACCTACCATTATATACTATCTTGAATATCCGAATAGAATATCAGTAGGAGTTACCTTGACTAGCACCCGAAATTGAATTATGTTATCCTTTATGAAGTATAATACTACTAATCAGGAGTGAATCGAGCAAAATGTCAATAGAGCATTCCGGCAAGAAGGTTGTAACTTTAGCCTATGGTTGTCAAATGTCTGAACGAGACGCCGATACCTTGACAGAGATATCCGGTCAAAAAGGATATAGTCGTGGTGAAGAGCTGGAACAGGCCGATTTAATCATTATTAATACCTGCTGTGTGCGCGAAAGTGCCGAGAATAAAATTCTCGGTAAGATCGGCGAGCTTAAGCACTTAAAAGAAGCTAATCCTCAACTGAAAATCGCTGTATCCGGCTGTATGGTTCAACAGCCGGGGGCCTTGGAACGCCTTAAAAAAAGAGCACCCCATGTGGATATTTGGGCCGGAACCCACAATATCCATGAATTCCAACGTCTCTTAGAGGAATCCGAAGAAAAAGGGAAAGTAGCCGAAGTTTGGGAGAAGCCAAAGGAAACCACTGAGTCCGTACCCCTTGCTGAAAAAGGTAAGTTAAAAGCCTTCGTCAATATTAGTTACGGCTGTGACAATTTCTGTACCTATTGTATTGTCCCCCATGTGCGGGGGCGGGAACGTAGTCGCAAGCCGGAGGATATTATTGAGGAGATAAAAGCTCTGGTTAAGACCGGTTGTCGCGAAGTTACTTTGCTTGGGCAAAATGTCAACTCCTATGGTCATGATTTGGATACACCCTACGATTTTGCAGATCTGCTCAAAGCTGTAGATACCATTGAAGGATTATGGCGAATCCGCTTTATGACCTCTCACCCCAAAGATTTATCTGATAAACTGATTGAAACCATTGCCGCCGGTACTCATCTTTGCGAACACATTCATCTGCCTTGCCAAGCCGGCAGCGATGAGATCCTAAGGCGTATGAATCGCAAGTATACTCGGGAATACTATCTGAGTCGGATCGCCAAAATTAATGAATTAATTCCCCGCGCTAGTTTAACCACAGATATTATTGTTGGCTTCCCCGGTGAGACCGAAGAGGACTTTGCCCAGACCTTAGAGCTTGTCCAACAAGTACAGTATAGCCAAGCTTTTACCTTTATGTATTCCAAACGCTCTGGCACACCTGCCGCTCAAATGGGTGAACAAATCCCCTTAGATATTAAAAAACATCGTCTACAAAGGCTGATCAATGTGCAAAATGCCCAAAGTTTAGGGTGGCGTCAACAAATGGTTGGGCATACCTATGAGGTTCTGGTAGAGGGCCCCAGTAAATCGAACCCTGATCGCTTAACTGGACGTACTCGGGGATATGAATTAGTGGTCTTTCCCGGAGATTTAGGTCTCGTTGGTACCCTGGTCAATGTGGATATTCTGGAGGCAAATTCTTGGACACTCTTCGGTAAAGCATCAGCAAAAAATCAATAATATTAACTCCAACTTGCAGGAATCAAGGAACAAGTGTAGAATCAAACGAACATGGAGGTGTTGTAATGACGGCAGAAATTATGGAAAAAGCCGAAGTCCTAGCCGCTGCTATTGCTAAAAGTGTAGAATTACAAAATATGCGTAGCGCGGAAGAAGCAATGATGGCTGACGAACAAGCTCAACAGATCATTGCCGATTTTCAAAATGAACAGCAACGAGTTTATGAACTACAATCTCAAGGTCAAGAATTATCTGAGGAACACAAGCAAGCCATAGAAGCAATGGAAGCTAAAGTAGAAGGTTATCCTCCCATTGCCGCCTATCTGCAAGCTCAAGACCAATTTACAAAAATGTTGGATACCATTAACGGTATTTTAGCACAAGCAATTGCTAATGATCCCCAGGGTGGGAGCTGCTCCTCAGGATGTGCCGGTTGCAGCGGAGGCTGTTAATTTAGAGGTTCTTGGTTGCTTATAAGCCGTATAAAATACATTCTGATTAACCAAAAGAGGGAAGAGTAGATACTCTTCCCTTTAGAATATGCACCTTCGCCTGTTTCTCATATAGTTGCCAGTACACACCCTCTTGATCCTTATGTTAAGGAGTCGTTAAGATGACTACACCAATGATGCAGCAATATAAATCCATAAAATCGCAAGCTCCCGACGCTATTCTTTTTTTTCGCTTAGGAGACTTTTACGAAATGTTCGGAGAAGATGCTTTGACAGCAGCTCCCATACTGGAAATTGCCTAAACAGGCCGTGACTCCGGGGGAGGGGAAAGGACCCCCATGTGTGGTGTCCCTTACCATTCTGTCGAAGGGTATTTAGTGAAACTTGTTTCTGCCGGACATAAAGTTGCCATTTGCGAACAGGTCGAGGACCCCCAAACTGCTAAAGGAATCGTTAAACGGGAAATTGTGCGCATAATCTCACCGGGTACTTTAACCGAGGCTCTAGCCGAACAGACCAATAACTTTTTAGCTGCGGTCTTTCATGAGCAAGATTGGGGATTAGCTTTTGTAGATGTTTCCACTGGAGAGTTCACGATTTTTCAAACTCAATTCCTAGATATTCTGACAACGGAGCTTTCCCGGATTCGTCCTTCCGAATTGCTTTTACCCTCTGAACTTGCGAAAACCAAGCGTTGGCAAAATTACTATCTTACCCAGCGGGAAAAGGGGATTTTTTACAAGACTAATCTTCAAGAGCGTTTTCCCGAGCAAGCAGAAACTTTTCGCGAATTCCCTGTAGCTATGAAAGCTGCTAACGGACTTTGGCAATATATTTTGGACACTTCTCCCGGTCTTGAACCGTCCCATATCCTGCAAATCAATACCTACTTACCAGAACATTGGATGCTCCTAGATCCCTGGACCAGGCGCAATCTAGAGCTTACTGAATCTATTCGTGGCCAAGAAAAGAAGGGGACCTTGCTCTCCGTATTGGATTATACTAAGACAGCTTTTGGTGGAAGATTGCTTAGACGTTGGATTGAACAGCCTTTGATTTCTAAAAATCAGATTGAAAAACGATTGGACAATGTTGAGGCTTTAGTTAAAGATAGCTTTTTAAGAAGTGACCTTATTCAGCAATTAAATAAGGTATTTGACCTTGAACGTCTGATGGGAAAGGTCTCCTATGGTACCGCCAATGCCCGAGACTTGCTTTCTTTAGCCCAAACCCTAGGGGTTTTGCCACAACTACGGGGCCTGCTTTCTGATCAAACCTTCCCTTCATTGAAAACCTATCTTCCAGCTCTAGAGGGTCTTGATGACTTAGCTTTGAATTTAGAGCATGCCATCAACCCTGATGCCCCTATTTCCTTAAGAGAAGGTAACCTCCTTAGGGAGGGGTACTCAGAGGAAATTGATGAATTACGAAGCATCGCCACCGGAGGTAAGGTCTGGGTCGCAAAATTAGAGAACATGGAAAAGGAACGAACCGGAATTCGTTCCCTTAAAGTTGGCTATAATAAAGTATTTGGGTACTATATCGAAGTTACTCATGCTAACTCCCATTTAGTACCCCCTGAGTATATCCGCAAGCAAACCCTAGCAAACGCAGAGCGCTTTATCACTCCCGAACTGAAGGAGTATGAACAAAAAATCCTCGGTGCCGAAGAAAAAGTCATGAATATTGAATATCAACTTTTCCTCGAACTCCGGGAAAAAGTCCGTTCCTATACCCCAAAGATCTTAGAAGCTGCCCACGCTCTAGCTGAAATTGACGTCTATACAAGTCTGGCCGAAGCGGCTGTTCGCAATCATTATATACGTCCTGAAATACTCACTAAGGGAGACCTTCACATCTTAGAGGGACGGCATCCTGTGGTGGAAACTATGCTCCATGACAATTCCTTTGTCCCTAATGACACACTTTTAACCCCGCAAAAACATCTAGCCTTGATCACTGGACCAAATATGGCAGGTAAATCTACCTATATGCGCCAGGTGGCCTTAATTGTTCTGATGGCTCAAATCGGCAGCTTTGTTCCTGCACAAAAAGCCGCTATCCCCATTGCTGATCATATCTTTACCCGAGTAGGAGCATCCGATGATTTGGCTTCGGGTCAGAGTACCTTTATGGTTGAGATGTATGAAGTTGCCCATATTCTTCGCCATGTAACCCCTAATAGCCTCATCATTTTAGATGAAGTGGGGCGGGGGACTGCTACCTACGATGGATTAAGTATTGCTTGGGCTGTAGCCGAATATTTGGCCAGCCAAGAGTTCAGTCCGAAAACCTTATTTGCAACTCATTATCATGAATTAACTGATTTGGAAGAATCACACTCGGGAATCTTTAACCTGCATGTAGGTGTTCGCGAACATGGAGAAGAGATAATTTTTCTCCATAAAATCATTCCCGGCCGGGCCGATCGCAGTTATGGAATCCAGGTGGCAAAATTAGCGGGGCTACCTGCTAAGCTCTTGCAGCGGGCCAAGATTATCCTCCATGAATTAGAGACATCCTCTAATGAAAGTAGAAAAGATAATATCCTAAAAGTAAACGAAGCAACTCAGCTCACCTTGTTCGAGGTGCAGCCCCGAGACCCCTTATTACAGGAGATTGCTGAATTAGCCTTAGAAGATTTAACCCCAAGGCAGGCTATGGAATATCTTTTTGACCTAAAAGAGCGCATTAATGCTTCAGAATCTATATAAAGAAAACATAGGAGGGACATTATGGTATACCAAGTCGGGATTGACGTCGGTGGGACGTTCACAGATGGAGCTCTCATTTATGAGAATCGTCTGATCAGTAAGACGAAAGTACCTACTCAATCAGATAATCTGCTGGAAACCCTGCTTCATGCACTGGAAAGTCTTGGGGTTTTTAATAAAACCGTAGATAATATCACAGTCAGTACCACCTTGGTTACCAATGCCATCCTAGAAAATAAAATGCCATCTGTAGAATTATTCCTTTTTCCGGGATCGGGGATGAGATTAGAGGCACTGCCCTGGCCGGTTCCTTATCATACTTTAAAGGGAGAAATAGATTATCGGGGTCGGGAACTGACTCCCCCAGATGAATTAGAATGGCGACGAATTTGCAATCAATTAGATTTTACTTCAGTTACCCAAGCGGCAGTAGTCAGTAAATTTTCCCATCGCAATCGAGTCTTTGAAGATAGCTTAGCTCAGTTTCTCAATAAGCGTTATCCGGATTTAGCAGTTTCCCTTGGCTACGAATGGGGAAGTGCGAATTTTTATCGGCGAAGCCTAACCACTTACCTTAACACTGCCAGCAAACACCTCTACTCTCAATTCTCCTCCCAGTTGCACCAAGCTGTAGAAAAAAACGGCTCAAAGGCCCAGATAACGGTTCTTAAGGCCGATGGAGGAGTTGTACCCAGTAATCAACTGCGGCCGGTTGATTCCATCAATTCCGGACCAGCCGCCAGTGTCATTGGGGCACTTGCTCAAGTAGATCCTCAGGATTCTCTGGTTGTAGTGGATATTGGCGGTACAACCACGGATATCGGATTAATACTGTCAGGCGAGCCTTTAATGAGTGCTCATGGTGCCCAAATTGGTCCTTATCTGACATTAATCCGTACCCTATCTACTCGCTCAATACCGATAGGGGGAGATTCAACTATTTTACCCTCAGCAGATCTTCCAGAGGGCTTTGATATTGCACCTTACCGAACAGGACCGGCCTATTGTCTTGGCGGAAAGTATCCCACCCCCACCGATGCAATGCGTTATTTACGGCGGATCACTCACGGGAATTATGAGCGAGCAGAGGAAGCGTTGGCCACCTTATTACCTCCGGAATCAAGAAATCCTGAATCCCTTACTCAACTAGCTACAAGGATTCTCGAAAGATTTGCAGATGAGGTTGCGCGGACCTTTACCAGTCTACATAAGGAGTGGCAAGAGGAACCCGCTTATAAGGTGTGGGAGGTTTTGCATCCTCATAGCTCTAAAGATTTTTATATCTGGGTCAGTGGAGGAAGTGCCCAAGGAATTGCCCCTTCCTTAGAGGATAGAGTTCAACGACCCGTTCGCTATACTGAACATGGGGATGTGTCTAATGCCATCGGTGCAGCACTTGCCCGCCCTACTTTTTCCTGCACCCTTCATTTAGATACCACCCTCCGCACTTACCGAATTGAAGAATTCGGGGAACAAGGACAATGGCTTGGTTCTAAACGTCCTCATAAAGAAGTTAGGGATTTTTTACAAAAAATCGCTCAAGAAAAGGCCCAAAAAGTTGGCTTAAATCTTGCTGAACTTGAACTTAAACCCCAACCTTTTGATTTTTTCCCAGTGGTAAAAGGTTATGAAACAGTTGGGCAAATTGTCCGGGGTTCTGTAGTTGTTCCCCCGGGAGTGGTCGGGAGGCTTGAGACATGAAAAATACCGGTTTAATATTCTTCCCAGCTTTTGACTGGTCATTAGGTGATACCCATCCCGAAAGGGAAGAAAGGCTTCTCTATACTCAAGAACAGTTGTTTGAAGAGGGGGTAATGGACCTTCCCCAGATTAAACAGTATTCACCAGGTCTTGCTTCTTTGAAGGATGTCTTACGAACCCAAGGAATTTTCCCAGAGCCTGCAAACCATGACTTGGATGCCCATCTAATTGCTGCAGGGAGTTCCCTGGTTCTAGGGGAAGCCTGGGCTAAAAAGGAAATCACCAATGGGTTTGCCCTTGTTCGGCCGCCGGGCCATCACTCCGGGGCAACCGTACTTGGTAACCGGGGATTTTGCACACTTAACAATGAAGCAATTCTGATTAACTATCTGCGCACCTTTTATGGAATTAAAAAAATTGCCATAGTAGATACCGATGTCCACCATGGAGACGGAACCCAGGATATTTTTTACAATGACCCCAATGTATTGTTTATTTCCATCCATCAGGATGGCCGGACTCTCTATCCGGGAAGCGGCTTTACCTATGAAAAAGGCGGCCCCAATGCCTGGGAAACCACTCTCAATATTCCCCTGCCTCCCGGAACCGGTGATGATGATATTCATTATGTTCTGGAAAATTGGGTTCTTCCTCGCATCAAAGATTTTCAGCCGGATCTAATTATTAACTCTGCTGGACAAGACAACCACTTTACTGACCCCCTAGCTTCGATGAATGTTACAGCGCGTGGTTATGGCCGTATTACTGAGCTGATTAATCCTGATTTGGCAGTTTTGGAAGGGGGATATTCCATAGAAGGGGCATTGCCTTATGTGAATCTTGCCATAGTTCTTGCCTTAGCAGGAGAAGACTATAGCGGTGTTATCGAACCCCAAAAGCCTCGCCATCCTCAAAGCGGTTCCAATTCCTTTAAAGGCTTCCTCAAGGAACTAAAAGACCAATATCGTCGAGCTAAACCGGAATGGAATACCCGTGCAGATAACTTCTTGCCCAAAGGCAAATGGGTCTACTATCCTCATTCAGTTTATTATGATACTGAAGGTTTCCGGGAAATTAGGAAGGACTGGATTCGCCAGTGCAACCACTGCGGAGGAACGGTCGGCATTGAAAGCCAGCACACCATGACCGGCAAAGACTCGGTCCTAATTCGTATTCCCTTTGCTGCTTGTCCTGAATGTACTCAAGCAGGCTATGATTTATGGGAGCACTATATTGGCCGTAAGTCATCGGTTTTACTCCAGGATCAACTGAACAATAAAGTTGAGTTTTGGCATTTAGATAAGGGGGTAACTAGTTATTGACCTCAAAAATACAGATCCTTGACACAATAGCTGCCAATCAGATCGCCGCCGGAGAAGTGGTGGAGCGCCCTGTCTCCGTTGTGAAAGAGCTAATCGAAAACGCCCTTGATGCTAATGCTACCCAAATCGAGATAACTATTGAAGGTAGCGGCATAGAGAGGATTCGTATCCAAGATAATGGACAAGGAATCCCTGCCGAGGACTTACCCCTTTCCGTATTGCGCCATGCCACCAGTAAAATCCGCCGAATCGATGATCTTATATCTTTACAAACCCTTGGCTTTCGCGGGGAAGCTTTGCCCAGTATCGCCTCTGTCTCGAAAATGGAAATAATCAGCCGCCCTCCCTCAGAAATAGCTGGATGGCTTTTACAGGTAGAAGGCGGAGAGCAGATCGAATTTAAGGAGATCGGTTGCCCTCCGGGGACTATCATAACTGTTGATGACTTATTCTTTAATACCCCGGCCCGGCGCAAGTTTTTAAAGTCAAAGAATACGGAATTTGGCCTAATCTCGGATGTAATCGGACGCCTTTCCTTGGCTCGTCCTGATGTATCCTTTACCCTTAAACACCCCAAAACTCTCGTTCTGCATACACCGGGAAGGGGGCAATTGCTGGAAAGCATCGGTGCTGTCCTAGGCCAATCTACCGCCCGTCGCCTTTTACCGATTTCTTATAGCCAGGGTGATTGGCACCTAGAGGGCTATATTAGCCCACCAGATCTGGTCCGCTCCACTAAACAAGGAGAGACACTGATCGTAAATCAACGGATAATTCGTTCCCAAAGCATCAGTAGGGCTATTTTAGAGGGGTATCATACCTTGATTCCCGCCAAACTTTACCCTATTATCGTTTTAAATCTTGAACTTCCACCCCATGAATATGATGTCAATGTTCACCCCACCAAGATGGAGATCCGTTTTCATAATGAAAAGGAACTGAGTCAATTCATAGCAGAAGGGATTCGAAAAACCCTGCTTCAGGCCTATCCTGTTGCACCTTTTGCCAGAGAATCACGCCGTAGTCCCTTTGCAAGTACTGTTGATACTTCAACACACACTTCTACTCCTACTTCAACTAGTAGTTCTACGGCAAAGCCCTCTCAATATGCCTTTAGCTTTACCTCCAAAAGACCTAATAATCCACCTATAGATTCCAAGGCTTCCTGGGATTCCGCTAGTTCCGAGACTTTCGCCAAAGCTACAACTGTCACTGGTAGAGAGGGAAATTTCACCGACAATGTAGGTCCTATATTCCCCGAGGGAAAACTATCGAATAAAGAAAATGATCCTTATTATCTCAAAGAATCCGGACCAAAATCTCCATTTAATCCTCTAATTTGCAATCCCACCGTATCTACTATATCCACCCTCCCTGTACCCCCGGAAAAATTACAGCCGGAAGATACTGAACCAGCTTCGGAAGAAAAAACTCCAGATGTCTTTAGTGATGATCCCTATATTGTGCCGGAAGAACTCAAAAGCGCAAATCCACTCCTTGCCTTAAGACCCATCGGCCAAGTATTCAACACTTATATTCTGGCAACCGATGCGGAACAATTAGTAATCATTGATCAACATGCTGCTCATGAACGAATCAATTACGAACGATTATTAAAAGAATTCCGCAACCAACCTGGGGATAGTCAAATGTTATTGGTTCCCCTTACCATGGAATTTACCCCAGGGGAAGAAGAAGCCCTTTTGGAATATATCCTGGTGCTTAATGAGATGGGCTTTATTCTTGAACAATTCGGGACAAGAACCTATCTACTACGGGGTATTCCGGCCTATAGCGGCCATTTTCAGGGCGAAAAACTGCTGCGGGATTTCCTGGACCAAGTTCTACTCAATCATATCCCTCCGACGATGGATCAATTGCTGGAGGAATGGATCTATTTATTAGCCTGCAAAGAATCCATAAGGGCCCGGGAAAACTTAACCCTAATGGAGATGGAGCAACTCCTAGTCCGGCTGAGCAAGACAGATAATCCTTTCACCTGTCCTCATGGCCGTCCCACCATGATTCAATTGAGTAAGGAGGAGTTGGAACACCGTTTTTACAGAAACTAAGAATAGGGGAGCCAATTCGATGATTCAGTCAACAGTAATTTTAAATATCACCCATCCCCAAGACCCTATTCTTCGGGAGAAGGCGCATTGGTTTTCTCAACAACCCGGTATAAAGCTTCTCGACCTGGAAAAGAAGGCTTCTGTTTCACAAGAGCATAAAGGCACTTTATATCCTATCCTGCAAATCAGCCGCAAAGGGGTTTGCCTGGAGACGGGGAAAGCTTCCTTAAGATTTCATCCGAATATGGCTTTACTCCGAGTTATTCAGCTGCTCAGAGGGGAACCTGATCGTTTCCTTAGGGCGACCCAACTAAAGGAAGGGGATACATTTTTAGATGCCACATTAGGGCTGGGAACCGATGCCCTAGTGGCAGCCTATCAAGTAGGCAATAAGGGACAAGTGATTGGTTTGGAGCACTCATCTATTCTTGCTGCCTTAGTCCAAGAGGGTTTAAGGTCTTTAGCTCAGGGTGCCTATCCACCAGTGGCAAATCCTGATAAAGCCAAAGCGTGGCAAGCTTTAGCTGAAGCAGCCCGGCGGATTACCGTTCAGTGGGGAGACCACCAGGAGCTGCTTACTCAGTTGCCCACCAACTCAGTCGATGTAATTTACTTTGATCCTATGTTCCGTCACACCCGTGAGCAAAGCACTTCCATTCGACCTTTGCACGAAGTATCCAATCCCGAACCCCTCGCCAAGCAGTCAGTACAGGAGGCCTACCGGGCAGCACGAAAGCGTGTTATTCTTAAAGAGAGAAAGAACAGCCACGAATTTACTCGTTTAGGTTTTTTCATCGAAGAAGGAGGAAATTATAGTCATGTGGACTATGGGGTTATGGAAAAGGAGGGGGCTGGTTCATGAAACCATTAATTATTATCGTTGGACCAACCGCAGTAGGGAAGACGGCTCTGGGAGTTGCCCTTGCTCAAGCCCTTAATGGTGAGATCATCTCAGGAGACTCGGTGCAAGTATATCGAAAACTGGATATTGGTTCGGCAAAACCTACCCAAGCAGAACAGAGAGATATCCCCCACCATTTGCTGGACTTTCTTGACCCCAATGAACCTTTTACCGTAGCTCAGTTTCAAACTTTAGCCAATCAATGTATTCAAGATATCCATGATCGTGGCAAGATCCCCATTGTGGTAGGAGGTACCGGTCTTTATATTCGTTCTTTGATTGATCCTTTTGATTTTGCCGAAATTGGCTCAGAGTCAATTCGCAAATATTGGACTGCTTTTCTAGAGGAACAAGGCAAAGAAGCTCTCCATGGCGAATTATCGAAGCTAGATCCTCTGAGTGCTCAGCGTCTGCATCCCAATGATTATGTCCGGATAATTAGGGCCTTGGAGGTATGCCGGATAACCGGGAAGCCCTTCTCGGAAATCCGGGGCAACCAAGATTCGCAATACCCGCCCCTACCTTCTTCAATTCTTTATGTAGGGCTAACGGCGCCACGGGAAATTATCTATGAGCGTATCAATCTTCGTTGTGAGCAAATGATAGCTTCGGGACTAATCGAAGAAACTCATAATTTACTTAAAGAAGGCTATTCCTCAAATATTAAACCTTTGCAAAGCATTGGTTACCGACACGCTCTTCTTTACCTCTTCGGCAAAGCAACTCCAGCTGAGATGCTAAGAATTTTTCAAAGGGATACCCGGCATTTCGCCAAACGCCAGCTAACTTGGTTTCGCCGAGATCCCAGGATTACTTGGTACGATACTTATACCGGTGATCTAAGAAATATTCTTGAATCCTTGCTAGACACTTGCAGACAAATCGAAAGTCGTGTAGAATAGAAAAATAGAAATAGATGGTGGTGGAGGGAAAAAAATGAACAAATCGCCCATCAATTTACAGGATACTTTTTTAAACCAAGTCCGGAAAGAGAATATGCCAGTCACGATCTACTTAGTGAATGGCTTTCAATTAAAAGGCCTAGTCCGCGGATTTGATAATTTTACGGTAGTGATTGAATTTGAAGGTAAACAACAAATGGTATATAAGCACGCCATTTCTACAGTAATGCCTCTGCGTCCGATTAATTTAGTTGCAGCATCTAACACCCCTGCAGAGTAAGGTTAAACATAAAGGGTCATGTTTTGAAAAGCCTGATTCAATCAGGCTTTTTTCGTGTGTAGAATTACTTTTTCAAGGCATTACTAAATTTGGCTTATTGTACAGATAATAAAGCCATGATATATTAAAATTTAGTGGTAATTTAGTTTAGAAAGGGAAATTTGATGAAATCTGTAAATATTCGCAACATCGCAATTATTGCCCACGTTGATCATGGGAAAACAACTTTAGTAGATGCCATGCTTAAGCAAAGCGGAACTTTCCGTGCCAATCAAAATGTCATGGAGCGAGTTATGGACTCCAATGATTTAGAGCGGGAGCGGGGGATTACGATCCTTTCCAAAAATACCGCGGTTAATTGGCAGGGTACCAAAATCAATATCGTTGATACCCCTGGTCATGCCGATTTTGGCGGTGAAGTAGAACGTGTTCTAAAGATGGTGGATGGGGTACTGTTGATTGTGGACTCTTATGAAGGACCAATGCCCCAGACCCGTTTTGTTTTGCGTAAGGCTTTAGAGTTAAAACTTGTCCCCATTGTCGTCATCAATAAGATCGACCGTCCTGATGCCCGTCCGGCGGAGGTGGTTGATGAAGTTCTCGATTTATTTATTGAACTGGGTGCCGATGATGAACAGCTTGATTTTCCGGTAGTTTATGCTTCGGCACGAGAAGGAATCGCCGGGTTAAGCCCCGATCAACTGATCAATACCCTTGAACCACTTTTCAGTGTAGTATTGGAGCATATTCCCGCTCCCTATGTGGATACTGAGGCACCTCTTCAGCTCTTAGCGACTACCTTGGATTACGATGATTATGTTGGCAAAATCGTCATTGGCCGGGTCGTACGCGGTAAAGTTCACCAAGGAGAGAGTATTACCCTAATCAAAAGAGATGGAAGTTTTGAACGGACTAAAATCGGCAAAGTCTATACCTATGAGGGTTTGAAGCGCATTGATATCCCGGAGGCGGTAGCCGGGGAAATTGTTGCCCTTACGGGCTTAACCACTGCTAACATTGGCGAAACTGTAGCTGATGCCAATAATCCGGAGGCTCTCCCGGTAATTGAAGTGGATGAACCCACCTTGACCATGAATTATATTGTCAATAACAGCCCTTTTGCCGGGCAAGAAGGAGAATTTGTCACCTCTCGGAAACTTCGGGAGCGGCTTTACAAAGAAATCGAGACCAATGTCAGCCTACGGGTTGAAGAGACGGATTCTGCCGATTCCTTTAAAGTTTCCGGACGTGGTGAGCTCCATCTTTCCATTCTTATCGAAAATATGCGGCGGGAAGGCTATGAACTTCAAGTCTCGAAACCAGAGGTTATTTACAAAATGATCAATGGGGAAAAATACGAACCAATTGAATACTTGATCTGTGACATTCCTGAGTCTGCTATGGGTACCGTTATTGAGTTATTGGGAAAACGTAAAGCGGAAATGGTGAATATGACTCATATTTCCCCGACGCAAATGCGGGTGGAATTTAAAGTTCCCGCCCGGGGACTCATCGGCTTTCGTGGTGACTTTTTAACTGAGACCAGAGGCGAAGGGATTATGAGTCATGTCTTTAACGGCTATGAACCCTATAAAGGTGATATTCCCGGAAGAAGCCGCGGTGTCTTGATCGCCTTTGAAACTGGAGAAGCTACCACCTACGGACTTCATGCCGCTCAAGAGCGTGGAGTTACCTTTATTGAGCCCGGAACCAAGATATATGAAGGAACGATCGTCGGCGAAAGCAATCGGGAGCAAGATATTGAAGTCAATGTGGCTAAGAAAAAACATGTAACGAATATGCGCTCCAGCAATGCCGAGGAAGCCTTACGCTTAGAAAAGGCTAAAATATTTACTTTGGAACAGGCTTTAGAATATATTGACGATGACGAACTGGTGGAAATTACCCCCAAGAGCGTTCGTCTGCGTAAAAAACACTTGGATAAGAACGCTCGGGTAAGATATGCTAAGTCCTTATCTTCCAATAGCGCGAAATGAGCAAGAATTTTTCGGACACCTTTCCCGTCTTACTGCGTATAGTAGTAAAGACGGGAGGTGTCACAACTTATGCCAATTCGTATTACCTTTCGACCGGAAAAAAATCAACCTCCAATTGTGGAAACCCCGCTGGCTCCGGCAAAAGCATCTGTTGAAGAGGATATTCAGGAGCTATCCTATCGAGGCCGAAAGGTAACATCGAACCAGAATGAGAAAAACAATGTTGCGGAAATCTTAGCCGAATTAGATTCTTTAATCGGTCTGGAAACAGTTAAAAACCTGATTCACGAAATACAAGCTTACCTCGAAATTACCAAGCGCCGCTCCCGAGAAAAGCTTGCTGCCGAACCCCTGGTGCTCCATATGATTTTTCGCGGCAACCCCGGAACAGGTAAAACAACTGTTGCACGCTTAATCGGCAAACTCTTCAAAGAGATGGATGTCCTCCAAAAAGGGCATATTATAGAATGTGAAAGAGCTGATCTAGTAGGGGAATATATCGGACATACCGCTCAAAAAACCCGGGATCAAGTCAAAAAGGCTTTAGGAGGAGTTCTTTTTATTGATGAAGCCTATTCCCTGGCGCGGGGAGGAGAAAAAGATTTCGGCAAAGAAGCCATCGATGCTCTTGTGAAAGCTATGGAAGATCACAAGAATGAATTAATCCTGATTTTGGCAGGATATAAAAACGAAATGGAATGGTTTTTGCAGACTAACCCAGGTCTTAGATCCCGTTTTCCCATACATATTGATTTTCCCGATTACTCAATTGATGAGCTCTTAAGCATCGGGGACTCCATGCTCAAAACTCGTCAATATGAACTGACTTTTGAAGCTCGGGAATCCTTCCGGATAATGCTTGAGGGTGTATTAAACTCACACCCCTATGCGGGAAATGCGCGCTTAGTACGCAATATGGTCGAGAAAACTATTCGCAGACAAGCGGTACGCTTATATAAAAAATCAACCTCATCCCGTGAAGAACTGATCCGAATACTTCCCTGTGATCTGATTCTGGATGGGGAGGATTTGAAATAGGTAAAATGGCAAACCAGAAGCGGAGGTTCAAATGGATATTTTAGGTGATATCGCCGGGATCCGCGGGACCCAGCTTAAAGAACTCAAGGATTTGACTTCGCTCCGGACAGAACGTCCGGAGCTTATCCATTACGATTTATTAGAAGGCATCTGCGCCTTGACCAGCCTATGGAATAAAGAAATCGCTCTTTATATCAATCGTTCGGGAGTTGTAACAGCTGTAGCCATCGGCCAGCAGGCGGCAGTCAATCTGCCGCCCCTGCCACCTCGTCAAGCCGGCAGATTGCGCTGTATTCATACCCATCCCAGCGGTAATGCTCAGCTCAGCCCTATGGACTTAAGTGCTTTAAGCTCTTCCGGGCTGGAAAGTATGTGTAGCTTGGGAGTAAAAAACGGTCAAATTACCGGCATAGAGATTGCCTTTCCGGTGGATGCCGAATTCCAAATCATTTCTTTAACTCCCAAAGAGTTTAAGATTTTTTCCTATGATCAGGCCCTCCTCGATTACCGTAGCCGTCCCATTACCTCTATTCCAAAAGTTAATGACCGGGAAAAGGCTTTTCTGGCGGCACTGGAAGATGAGGAACTTGGCAATAAACTATTGGCAGAACTCGCTGAATTAGCACGCACCGCCGGAGTTGAAGTGGTAGGACAACTGCTCCAACCTAAACGTTTCGGCAGCCCAGTTAGCTACCTGGGCAAAGGAAAGCTACAGGAATTAACCCAGTTAATACAAAACAGTGATGCCAACGTGTTAATCTGCGATGATGAGCTCCTGCCCGTCCAACTGCGCACTTTGGAGCAGGCAACAGGTATTAAGGTCCTTGACCGCACCACCTTAATTCTCGATATATTTGCCCTCAGGGCTAAATCCCGAGAAGGTAAGCTCCAGGTTGAACTAGCTCAACTTAAACATCTTCTCCCACGTCTCTCCGGACAAGGGGTAAACCTTTCCCGCTTGGGGGGGGGAGTAGGGACTAGGGGCCCTGGTGAATCCAAACTGGAAATGGATAAACGCAGGGTTCGCAAGAAAATCAATCTCTTAGAAAATGAACTACAGGAAATTCGTAAAGTCCGCAATACCCAAAGAAGTCAACGGGAGAAAAGCGGGATTCCCTTAGTTGCTTTAGTCGGCTACACCAATGCCGGCAAAACAACTTTTCTTCAAAAAGCCATGGAACAGACTAGCTCCAAAGGGGAGGTTATTCATGGAGAGGACAAGCTATTTGCTACTTTAGATCCGGTGATTCGTGGCATAAGAATCAACCAAAAGTCCAGTATCTTACTCAGTGATACCGTGGGATTCATTCAGAAACTACCCCATCAGCTTCTCCATGCCTTCTTGGCAACCCTAGAAGAGGTTCAGAATGCCGATCTATTGATTCATGTCTTGGATGCCAGTGATCCCCGCGCCCTTGAACACGCAGACACGGTTCAGGGTATTCTCGGCCAGTTGAATTGCAGCAATAAACCCCGGATTACCTTGCTCAACAAAATTGATAAAATAAACCATCCTTCGGATTTAAGTCGTTTAGCTCAAGAGCTTTCTCATCCTATACCCATTTCCTTGATCGAGAACGGTTCTTTGGTTCCTGTATGGAATAAAGTTCTTGAACTCCTCTAATCTGAAAGATGAAGCCATCTAGGAGGTTTCACCATTGTTTTTGGATAATTTACCGAGTAGAATAAAAGAGGCTGAACTACACGCTGAAAAAGTCTTGAGGCAACAAGAACAAGTAATTTTGGAGATTGCCGAATATAATCATCAAAAGGTTCTGGAAGCCTTCCAAGCTGAGAAAGTAACCACCTATCATTTACAAGGTTCTACAGGATACGGCCTGGGAGACAGCGGACGGGAAGTCTTAGACCGGGTGATGGCACGGATTCTCGGCACTGAATCCGCCCTGGTCCGTGGGCAGTTTGTCTCGGGGACCCATGCTATTGCCGCAGCCTTGTTCGGTGTTTTAAGACCCGGAGACCACTTTATCTCCGTTTCCGGTGACCCCTATGATACCTTGGAAGAAGTAATCGGCATCCGGGGAACAGGGCAGGGAAGCCTTAAAGATTTCGGGGTAACTTATGATGCCATTCCCTTAAGTGAAGATGGTCAAATCCAGTATGCTTTGTTTGCTGGTTACATTAAACCAAATACTAAAATGTTGATCCTGCAGCGCTCCCGTGGTTACGCTTGGCGCAATTCTTTGGACATGAGCCGGATCGCTGAGCTGGTCAGCTATGTTCGTGAGCATTATCCTCAACTGATTATTTTTGTTGACAATTGTTATGGTGAACTGGTGGAAAAATTGGAACCCGGAGATGTAGGAGTGGATCTCTGCGCGGGGTCATTGATCAAAAATCTTGGCGGAAGTATTGCCCATACCGGTGGCTATATTGCCGGTCGCGAAGATCTTGTCGAGCAAGCAGCCTGCCGCTTAACCGCCCCCGGAATCGGCGGCGAAGTAGGGGCAACTCTTAACTGGCAATTACAGCTGTTCCAAGGGCTTTTCTTCAGTCCCCTTACCGTAAGCGAAGCAATCCGTGGGGCAATTTTTTCCGCCGCTTTTTGGCAAGCCTTAGGATTTGAAGTCAATCCGCTTCCGGACGCTCTGCGTACAGACTTGATTCAAGCCGTTAGGTTGAACTCCAGAGATCGTATGATTGCTTTTTGCCAAGGTTTTCAAAAAGGCTCACCCATTGATAGTCATGTTTTGCCCATTCCTTCCGGCATGCCCGGCTATGAGGATGAGGTGATTATGGCCGGTGGGACCTTTATTCAGGGAGCAACCAGCGAATTCTCCGCCGATGGACCAATCCGCGAGCCTTATATTGTCTATCAACAGGGAGGAATCTCCATGACCTATGTTAAATTCGGCAATATCTTAGCCGCTAAGCAACTTTGGGAACAGGGATTACTAAAGTGAGGTGCCAAGCATGGAAAATCAACAGGAGATGAACAAACCCGGAAAAAGCACTTTAAGATATATTTTTGAAATAATCGAGATAGTAATCATTGCCTTTGCCTTGTCTTGGATAATTCGTACCTTTGTTTTAGAGGCACGAGTCATTCCAACCGGCTCTATGCTACCGACTATTCAACTTCAAGACCGTATTATTGTCGATAAATTCTTTTTTAAGCATTTCGGTCAGTTTAAACGAGGAGATATTATCGTCTTTCATCCACCCGCCAGTGCTCACTCCACCGATGACTTCATTAAACGCTTAATCGCTTTACCGGGAGATACCATCGAAATCAAAAACCATAAAACCTATATTAATGACAAGGTTCTAGACGAACCCTATCTTATGGAGCCACAGATCAAGAATATTGAGCCTCTTGTTGTACCTGAGGGTTCCGTATTTGTCATGGGAGACAATCGGAATAATAGTGCCGATTCACGGGAATGGGGCTTTTTACCTATAGAAAATATTTCAGGGATGACCTTAATCCGCTATTGGCCCTTAAAACGATTCGGAACGATAGACTGATCGTGGAAGCTTTGCACCGGTTCGCATATAGTATAGAGTAACAAATATGCAGAGAGAGGATGGGTACATAATGCAGCGTCAAAAGATAATTATTCTTTTCGGAGGACAATCCGGAGAGCACGAGGTTTCCCTGAACTCTGCCGGTTCTGTACTCAAAGCAATTGATTACGGAAAATACGAAGTTCAAACTATCGGCATAACCAAGACCGGACAGTGGCATTGGGGAGTTAAGCCTGAAGACTGGCAACAAGATCCGTCTACACGGGGTATTATTGTTAATCTGGTTCATGATCCTTGTAATCCTCGTTTTATAGCCTTAGATGGGGGCAATCTACCCAATGAGGGCAAATTCGATTTAATCTTTCCCGTTCTCCATGGTCCTTTTGGAGAGGACGGAACCATCCAGGGATTATTTGAAATAGCCCATGTCCCATATGCTGGATCAGGAGTTCTTGGTTCTGCCTTGGGCATGGATAAAGATCGCATGAAAGCAGTTTTTGCTGAATCCGGACTACCCCAAGCACCTTACCTTACGGTACTTAGATCTACACTTCAAGAAAATATGGATATAGTACTTAAAGACATTGAAGAAACCCTTGGGTATCCCTGTTTCGTCAAACCTGCAAATCTAGGTTCCAGTGTGGGAATTTCCAAGGCATGCAATCAAGAGGAACTTCTATTTGCTTTAAAGCTTGCCGCAGAATACGACCGTAAAATCGTTATTGAGCAAAATATCACCGGACGGGAAATCGAACTTAGTGTGCTGGGCAATGATGAAGCAAAAGCCAGCATACCCGGTGAAATTCTTCCCTCCAAAGACTTTTACGATTATGAAGCGAAATACTTAGATACAGGGTCACGGTTGGTGATTCCCGCACCACTGGAATCTAATGTAGTGGATAGGCTGCAAACCATGGCTGTTCAGGCCTTCCATGCCGTTGAGGCTTCGGGCTTGAGCCGGGTGGATTTTTTTGTTACCGAAGATAATCGGATCTATATCAATGAAATCAATACCATGCCGGGATTTACCAGTATATCCATGTATCCCAAACTCTGGGCAGCCAGCGGAATTCCTTATTCTGAACTAATCACCCGTTTGATAGAACTAGGGTTTCAACGCTTCGAGGATACACATTCGCGGAAGATATCCCGCTAACTGCTTTTAACAAATCTGAAATAATGAGACATTTGAAAAGCCGAATCCCTTGACTTCCAAGGGATTCGGCTTTTCGCACTAACGGAATGTAATTGTAGCCGTCTTAGTGTAAGATCCGGAACACCCCGATCACTTTACCTAAGATGGTAACATCTTGAGAGTAAATCGGCTCCATATAAGGATTCTCCGGCTGTAAACGAATTAGTGTCTTCTCCTTAAAAAAGCGCTTTACTGTAGCTTCTTCGCCAATCATGGCCACGACAATTTCCCCGTTATGAGCAACTTTTTGCTGCCGGACCAAAATAAGATCTCCATCCATAATACCGGCATCAATCATACTCTCACCCTTAACTCTAAGCATGTATACCGTGTCGGAGTTAACCAGGTCACTAGGGAGCGGGAACATATCTTCGATATTTTCTTGAGCTAAAATTGGTTGCCCAGCAGTAACCTTCCCGATAATCGGAACAAAAACAGTCCTTTTTTCAGCATCACTGGAGCAATCTAATATTTCAATAGCACGAGGTTTCGTTGGATCACGACGTATGTACCCCTTTTCCTCCAGGGTTTGTAAATGCCCATGAACGGTTGAGCTTGACATTAATCCCACAGCATCGCCAATCTCGCGAACAGAGGGAGGATAACCTTTTTCACGAATTATCCTTTTTATAAACTCAAGAATATCGGTCTGCCTCTGTGATAAATCAGGATACACCCTAATCCCTCCCTTTTTTATATGCTTATTTTAGCATTAAAATCTAAATACTGCAAACAAATGTTCGAAAAAAGTATTGACGAATTCTAGTGTTTCCCATATACTGTTCTCAGGAACCTACGTTCGTATATTCTTGAATAATAGAGAACATAAAGGGGGATACACATGAGTACTTGTTCTTCCGTTCGTCATTATCGAAACTATCGGATGCGAAAATTACAGAGAGAATTGTGTTCTTATCTTCTTCTTTTTTTTGTGATATTCGGGGGCATGGGATGGTTTATCTGGGATTGGCAACAAGCAAATAACCAGGTTGAAAGTTTGGTTTACCAACCTCAAATCGTCCAGGCCGGTGATACTCTGTGGTCCCTGGCAGAGGATTCCGGTTTAAAAATTGATACCCGCACCTTGGTGCTCAAAATCATGGAGTATAACCAGCTAAATGATACCACGATCCAAACCGGCCAGGTAATCTATACCCCAATTGCACCCAATCATCCCTAGTAGTTACTTCTAACCTCGATTCTCATCCCATATGATGCAATGTAAGGGGTGAGATGTATGAAAATCAGAAGAGGATTCGGCTCAGGCCGCAAGCCTTGGACTTTACTAATAAAGATAATTTTTCTTTTGGCAATTGGATTATCCCTATGGAAAGCTTTACATAAGCCACCGGTGGTCTCGCCTGATATCTATCCTTACCTTAATAATTTAGCCGCTGAACTTGTTTTGCTTAGTCAAAAAGAAGGTCAAAGCCTTTCATCTACGGGCTGGGCTGACTTAATAGCCATTCGCAGCACACTTCCGGAAGATCAGGAACGTTATTTAACCCAACAACTGCAGCAAGGTATTCCATTCAAAAATCTTTCTTGGCAAAATGACTGGATTCAGATCAATGAAGACACGATCAAACAAATCTCTTGGCGAAGAAGTATCCTTTTAAAATATCCCTACTACGAACCAAATCGCTTTGTTTTCCCGGTAATCGGTAAAGTATGGTTTATTGATACTTTCGGCGCCGACCGTGAAGGGGGGGCACGACGCCACGAAGGAACAGATATATTTGGGGCGGAGGGAATACCAGTCATTAGCGTTTGCGATGGCAAAATAGAAAAATTAGGTTGGAACAGACTGGGAGGAGAGCGAGTAGGGATTAGGGGAGAGGATGGCAATTATTACTACTATGCTCACTTACAAATCATCAACCCTAATCTAAAAGTCGGCCAAAGAATTAAGAAAGGGGATTATTTAGGAACTCTCGGCCATACCGGAGATGCCTTGACTACCCCTGATCATCTACATTTTGGTATTGAGTTACCTAATAGTGAATGGGTCAACCCATATCCTTTCGTAAATGTATGGCATACGAACCAGGATAAAGGAAAGCTTGCTCCTTAAGTAAAAATTGCTTATGATATAAGGGCGATCAATACAATCGCCCTTATATATTTTCCTAAATATGGTTTGACGCATACCTGGTAAATTCAAAAAGAAAGGTAACTTATGAGTAAAAAGCAAAGAAGAAGAATCTCTATAGCCCTATTTTCAATTATCCTCTTAGCCCTAGCCCTTATTCCGTTTTATCCGGCTTTGTCTAATATTCCGGGATTCCCAAGTCTATTAAAGGCCCAAAATTCTATTAATCAAATTGAAGCTAATTCTCCTAAGGATAAGGCTAGTAATAGTAATAGTAATAACAATACCGCCACTACCGTTACGGCAAACACATCTGAAAATAACCAAGGTCCTAAAACCTCCAAACCTCCCGAAGATTCGAGCTATTTAATGTTAAACCTCCGAACAGGGGAGAGGCTTCTAGCCAAAAATGAAGCTATGCGTATGGCACCGGCCAGCACAGTTAAGCTCTTAACCGGAATCCTTGTCCGGGAAAAACTTCAAGCTGATAAATTAATAACGGTAGGGGAAGAGGTAAAGGTAGAGGGATCGATGCTTGGTCTCAATCCCGGCGATAAGATCCTTGTTAGTGATTTATTCACCGCCATGTATGTGGGAAGTGCAAATGATGCGGCAAACGCCTTAGCAGTAGCCGCTTACGGCACTATGGACGACTTTATTAAGGCCATGAACCAATATGCAGTTAAACTGGGTTGTACTGACACCCAATTTCAAACCGCAAACGGTTTTCCTGCACCGGAGCAGTACACAACGGCTCAAGATTTAGCCATTATAGCTGCCGAATTTACTAAAAAGAAAGATCTTATGGACTATGTTAATAAAAAAGAGGCAACTATAGAATGGACACATGCAAAAGGGTGGAAGCAGGTCCGAGATGTATTTAACACCAACCAACTACTTGGCATCTACCCAGGAGATCTAGGCCTAAAGACAGGAACCACCACTGAAGCAGGCCAGTGTCTAGTTACTTATATCACAAGGCCGGATGCAGATATTTTACTGGTTTTATTAGGAAGTCAACAACGTTATTCTGATACCACTGATTTATTGGACCAGGGATTGGCAAAGATTCGAACTCGCTCAGCATTAAAAAATATTACGAGTAGCCCGGAAACACTATATGATATACCTGGATTTTTTGTACAGTAATGATGATAATCTAGAGTTCATTCAGGCAATAATAGCTATTGAATGATTATGAACCTAGTCATAACATAATCTAAGCATGTAAGAAACATTTTATGGAGTGTAAAGCAATGAAATCTTATGGCGAACCCTGTATACTGGAAAGCCGCCTTTGTACGGAATGTGGCGAGTGTGATCTCTGTGAGCTAGACAGTTCTAAAACCTGTGATAATTGTTGCCAGTGCATTGACACAAAAGCTGACTATGCAGAAATCGGGATTGACGAAATCCTCATGAATACTGAAGATATTGAAAATGAGATTCCTCGAAAATCATTTAAGTTTAAACATTAGTTTATAATTTAAATTTTTAGCCTTAAGTTAACCGGCTAGACTTTAGTAGTCGATCACAAGTCTAGCTGGTTAATTACCAGGAAGGGGGTATTTAAGAAAATAATTTTTGGGTCCTATAATTGATATTATGTAAAGTAGATCTAGAAATACCGGAGAGGGGTATTACAAAAAGCCCAATTTAGACTGATTATGCGACCAAAATTGTTCCGTCAGTCTACCGGGCTATTTAGCTTCGTATTTTTTAGTATTACTATCACCCAAAATCAGAAATCGCTTTGCATTTTAATTTTTGTATGTTACTGAGTAATATTGGTCGTTCGATTAGTCCTTTTTACAATACGTATAGTAAAACTTATTCTCTAGGAGACTTTATTTGGCTCTATAATTATGAGCCTAGTATGATTGATTATACAATGATATTTGGTTCGAGTCTGGATCACATTAACCTGCCATAGGATCTAGCCTCTAGGAGCCTCCAGGAGCTTTGTGCGGCTATGCAATTATGACCCCGGTAAAGCAATTACTGTATTTAGAACGAGCTTCTTAACAGGCTCTGTAAGCTTTTATTCTTTATTGATTGTATTTATAGGTATTCAAAATTAAGTATGGTGCTCAGAGCTTTGTAAACATGTTAGGTTGGTATTTCAAATAATTTTCAATCTAAATTTCCATGCAATGTGTTACCCTTTTTACCAGCACTCTTCCAAAGACAACTCTGCGCTAAATATCGTTTTCGTGCATAGTTGTTTTTGCTTAAGCTTTTTATTAGAATTGTATTGCGGAAGATAAAATATTTGCAAACTATCATAAAAAATTAGCACGGGAAGGTGAACTATGTTGGCTAATACGTATAATAATCCCCTACCCTCTTATGCATGTACATATATTAATCACTTGGGAGTAATTAACAGATCTCCACATACTCAAAAAGCCTACGCTGAAGAACTCTTTCATTTTTTGAAATTTTTATGTAACTACAAAACGAATTTCCCTTCCTCCCCCGCTTCGGTAACTATTGATCAAATTAAGCAAATTCAACATACCGATATCGAAGCTTATTTAAGCTGGGCACGAACCCAAAGGAAAAATGGAGTCAGGGCCTTAGCCCGTAAACAAGCTGCGATCAGGTCTTTTTATCGTTATTTATTGCGTGAGGACTTAATCATTAAAGACGTTACTATGAAACTTAATCCCATTTCGCAGAATCAAAAAGCACCCAAAGCCCTAGAACCGGAACAAGTTGCTGATTTAGTAGATATTATCGAGACCGGGGCCGGCTTAAGCGAAGGCCAACTCAAGTACCATACATATACTGAGAAAAGAGATTACGCTATATTTTTAACTTTCATAGGAACCGGTTTACGCCTCAGCGAACTATATAGCCTCAATATTCAAAGCATCGACTTTAATAAGGGAAGTTTTTCGGTAATGCGTAAAGGAAATAAGGAAACGAGCATATATTTTAACTCTGAGATAGCAGAAGCAATACTGGATTATATTAATAAAGAGCGCCACCGTTATCTGAGCAAGCAAACAGATGCCCTCTTCCTTTCTATCCAAGGAAATCGAATGAGCAAACGGGCGATTCAAAATCTTATAAATAAGTATATGGCAATCCTCCAAAGCTTTGGTCATAATACTGAAGGTTTTAGCGCCCATAAATTGCGCTCAACCTTTGCCACTCTTCTCCTCCGGGAAACGGAAAATTTAGCCATTGTTCAAGATGCCCTTGGGCATAGTGATCCGCGAACCACCCGGATCTATGCCAAGGTCCTAGATGAACAATTAAGACGGGCAGCAGACCATATCAAGTTTCGCTAAAAGACTCCCTTTGCTAATTTCTCCTTAACGCTCGGGAATAGATCCATATTCGTATGGGGCAAAAATCTGCTTCCTCCGAATTTTTCCATGAACTTGTTGTTGGCATTCATTTCAAAATAAGTAACCCAATTCGCGACTTCTTCGATCTCCTTTCGCTTATGATTGGAAAGCAAGACTAGACGTGCTCCTTCACCTGAACTATTTCCTAAACGGATCATCTGTTCTCGAGGAAGATCTGGGTAGAGCCCAATAGTGATAGCAGATTCTATAGGAAGATACTGGCCAAAGGCACCTGCTGCATAAAACTTAGTGATTTCTTCCCATCGACAACCGACGCTTTCAATCAATACTTCGAGTGCTGCGTTAACTGCCCCTTTTGTAAGCATCAGACTATTGATGTCTTTTTGACTTAGATATATTTCCCTACCATCTGCACTTTCGCCGGGGCTAACGATAACAAAGCGCTCTCGTCCATCTGTAAATCGAGCCACACGATTGATAATCCCGTTTAAGAACAGTTCTGCTAATGTATCAATTAATCCAGATCCGCATATTCCTCTTGCCGGTGCATTATCGATTGTTGTATATTGGACGTTATTTTCTGCGTCGATAGTCACATGATCTATTGCCCCTTGTTCTGCTCTCATGCCACATTCTGTTACTCCGCCTTCTAAAGCGGGGCCGGCTGCCCCAGCACATGCAACCAACCATTCTTTATTTCCTAAAATAAACTCGCCATTAGTCCCAATATCAACAAGCAGCGAAATCTCCTCTTGTTTATGTATACCACTAACCAGGACCCCTGCTAAGACGTCACCGCCAATATAGCTACCGATGCTTGGTAAACAATATATAGGAGCAAGAGGATTAATATCTAAGCCGATTTCATGAGCATGGAAGATTTCCGGATTATTCACTAGGGGTATGTAAGGGGCCCGACAAATTGAACTCGGGTCCAAACCTAATAAGAGATGAATCATCGTGGTATTGGCACCAATACACACCCCGCTAATTTTTTGGGTACGTAGTGAAGATTGATTACACACTTCTTTAATAAGCTTGTTGAGTGTATCAACGATTAATGATTGCAGCACTTTTAAGCCTTTTTCTTCCCCGGCAGCCATAATACGGGTTAGTATATCATCCCCAAGCTTAATTTGGGCATTATAATCCGAGGCTTTGCCTATAATCTCACCATTGACCAAATTTACTAGATATATGACGACTGTGGTTGTCCCAATATCAATGGCTAAGCCCACATTAAAATCCGAAGTATCCCCAGATTCCAGATCAATTAATTGATAACTCTTAGCTTTTCCATCGTCATCGATTTCACTATTTGCCGCCAGCGTCACTGTCATAACTCCATGACTACTACGGGTATGCTTTAAAACATCATTATTAAGGGTCAAGGGAATCGATACCGGAACACCTAGCATTTGCGATAAAATTTGACGGAGGGTATCAACCATGCCCCGATTATTCTGTGCACTACGGTGCGATACATTTAGGCATAGTTTTCGAGTCATTGGATCTAATTCAAAATCATTAACTTCTACTTTATCTGATAAGATCACCGGTCGATAGCTAGTCATGTTTGTCCCCCCTCCTTCACCACAAACTCTTTAACTGGCATAATTTCTTTTTTCAGTGCAAAATAATGTAAACTGATTCCTATCATTGCAAAGAAACTTAAGTACCCGCAGATCGGCAACAACACAGCTATGAGTTCCTTAAAACCCGCAATGCTTATAACAAAAGCCAGAATTACTAACACAAGGATCGAAGTCCTCCCATTAATACTCCTCCCTTTAAAAATTCCAAACCTCTTAATACGAACATTTACTCCGAAAAGACAGGATAAGGCACTGCCGAACATACCAAAAAACAGCAATATGGCATATACAAAACCCCAAATAGGATGTATTGACTCGGCAAGTTTAAGCATTGGCAGTTGAGTATCCTTAATCATCTCTAGGTGAAAAATCAAAGGAAGTAAAATACAGGCGAAGATGATTATAAGTAGGACAGTACCCTGGAAGATACCGCTCCGAATAGTTTTTTCTGCATTAACATCAGGGGCAATTGGTACTAATACTGAAATTGCGGCGATCATGTTATAGGAAACAAAGGCGACCATCGAAAACAGCCAGTTACCTAGCAAGGGATTCACATCGGAATATGGTGTGGAGCCAGGATAGATTCCATCGAAACTAATAAAAGATAAAAGGCTGGTAATAACTGCTACTAGGATTAACAGTGGCACAGTAATACTAAAGGCTGTAAGTACCCCTTTTGCCTCCCAAAGAGCCACGACAGCCAATATGATTACCATGATTCCACTACCCACAATTTTAGGAGTATTAAACAATTGATTTAATAAAGCCCCTGCTCCCGCAGTCATAATAACGACAACGCCGAATAAAAAAATGATGAATACCCCTGTGAAAAAGCCCCTTAGCCATGGATTTTCTCTTTTTACAATGATTTTATCGAAATCTCGAAAGCCTGTGCGTTTTCCGATAATCATAGCAAAGTTACCAAACATAAAAAATAAAAAAATCGCTAAAGCCATTCCCAGGAGTCCATAGCCCCCAAATTCAGCAAAAAACTGCATAAGTTCTTGTCCGGATACAAAACCGGCACCTAAAAAGCTACCGGTAAAAGCCACGGCAATCTGACGAGATGTTATATTCATTTTCACTAAGATAACGCCCTTCCAAAACCAGCTGGAGTGTATTTTCATCTATTATTCTACTTAAGCATATACAATACCTCTAGAACGTTTAACAAAAAACAAAACCAGTTCTCCTCTAATCATTCATTAATCTGCAATTGCATCTTAGAGGTGCGAATAATCTAGCACTAGGCAGTACACCATATACGCAATGATTCCAATCACGTTAAAAAATCTTTTCACGTTTTATACTAATTCTAAAAATGATGACAAGACACTTTCATGTGACAATATTTAACTTTTAAGAAGAGAATGATAAACTATGCTACCAACTGAAGTACTTAGAAAAGAACATGAGGCCGTTTTAATGGTTTTAAACATTTTAGATAATATCAGTCAAAAGAATTACAAAAACGGTATAGTTAACGCGATGAAACCCCATCTATAGCTTTTAATTGATAAGCAATGGACGATATACCAAAGCCTATGGACTTTACGATATTTCCTAGAGCCGCTAACCTGGTGCCTTCCGCTGTTGTCTCCGAGGTTTGGGTATTCTTAGAGGTCTCTTGATCAATTAATCTAATTACGGAAACATGTGCAAAAAGAACGCTAGCCAAAAAGAATAACCAGCTTGCTGAGGCTATCGTAGAGGCTGATTTGTTTCGCGGTGGATTTACCTGACCAGGTGGTTTACTTAGTAACGCGTTTTCGGCTTGAAAGTTTGAGACAAAAGCTAAAATTGTGCCGAGAAAAAATAGAAAGTCCCCTGTTCTTTCTTCATAGATTAAATTCAGCTCGTGTTGCTTCTGATCCGGCAATTTTACCCCTCCCCCCACTCCCAGCAAATCTCTTATACTTATTCTATGTAGATAGGAAACTAAGTGGTTCTTATTTATGGTTCATTGCGGTTGCCTTCGAACTCATTACTTCCACTAACCGGGTGTATTAAAAGGGTCCCTTACCCCAGCATTACAATCACTTATGCTATAGTCATTTGAGATATAGATTTGTGCCGCCAATCCTTAAAATCATTGTCCCAAAAACGAATATCATAATTGTTTGCCAAACCCAGCTGAAATCCATATACCACCATCACCTATTGCCATACTGTTGCCACATAATTTTTAATAATTATTTGGTATTATTTGAAAGCGTTCAGAATCTATTCGTCAGTGCAGATTTCCTAATAGTGATAAAATACGAAAAAGGAGGGCCTCCAGCTACTTCAGAATAGTAGCTGGAGGCCCTCCTTTAGGCTTTTTCTTTATGGCTTAATATACT
>NZ_CEVWNY010000014.1:0-40803 GCF_982384815.1 Desulfitobacterium sp.
CCCTCAACGTTTCGGGATGTTCTCCAATAAGCTCGGCCACCGTGCCGATACTATACAACCCCTTTTCATCATCTAGCACAAAACCACCATCCCCTCTACCCTTTTAATCTCTCTACTATATAAGCCACTACTTAATCCTATCCTATAATGATTCTATACCTTTTTGTGATCGATCTCAATATTTTTATTTAAGTTTTATTCTAAATCTTAGAGTATGATCCATTTATCTCTAGAAATTACCTTATTTTTAAATAAAAATAATAAAAAGCAGAGGGGTTCCCTCTGCTTTTAGCGTCGATTGAGATATCAAATTCTTGGGAGCAATATAGTACTACTTCTTCGCTTCCATAAGTTTAACAGCTTCCGTATTTATCTTAGGCTGCTCAACGTTCCACTCGGAACTTGACACACCGGTTCTGGCCTCAATAGCTTTATTAATGGCCTGGTACGCATAATCCATTGATTTATTCAAGGTATCAAAAGCCAATTGAGGATTATGGAAGCCCATGGAGTTCTCTGCTCCTACCCAGTCAACCAGGAATTGAGCCTTACGCTGTAATTTACGAGCTTCATCAAGGAGAGCTGCGTTAACGCCTTGAGCTTTAGCAGCAGCATCGATAGTGTCAATAGCCTCTACGTTCACTTTACCGACCTGAGCCATCATATTTGCGACCTTATCCTGAGTATAGGATACCCGGTCTCTTAGCCACTGCTCTCCTTCCCGATGACAAGTAGTACAGCTTTCATTTAAGTGTTTCATAGGACTGGTCATCCAGTGGGAAGAAACCTTTTCGCCACCGTTCATGGTATATGGCATATGACAATCGGCACAAGCCAAGCCCGCTTGTTGGTGGGTACTACCCTGGAATGTTTCAAACTCAGGGTGTTGAGCCTTAATTTCGCCTATACCGGCCTTCGGGTGCTCCCAATCGGAGAAGCCGATTTCTTCATAATATTCTAGAACGCTCTCGGGGGTAAAGCCTTTATCCCATGGGAAAGTAACAATTTTCTTATCTCCGGCAAAATAATACTCGACATGGCACTGACCGCAGACATAAGAACGAAGTTCTTGAGTAGTCAATTTATCGGGGTCTTTACCCAAACGGGTCAGAGTATTTCTTAAAGGTGGCTGGGTAATTACTAGGTTCATAGTTTGAGGATCATGGCAGTTTGCACAACCAATAGGTTCGGTAATTTTATCCTTCAAATCATGGAAATTGGCAGCATAATAAGCATCGCCCATTTCTGCTACTACACCGGCAACTTGAGGGGATTTACATGTCCAGCAAGAGGCGATACTTTTTTCGTTAATTCGTTTAATCTTAGTAACATCTTCAATAGCATAAAAATGGCCACGGTCTTCATTATACTCTTTGGCGAAGCCATAACCGGCAAAAATCTCTTTTAAGAACGGCCATTGAACCAAATTATCGTATTCTTCGGAACCGCCATACTTACTGCCTTCATTAGACATCTCTGCATTCTTCATGTAAGAATCATATTGCTTCGGATAGAATTTCTTAAATTCTTCCGACTTCACGGTTCCGGGTGCGATATCAGCCCGGAAAGCAACCGGCTGCTGGGTAGTGGATGAACAGCCAACGGCAATCATACTGATGGCCACTATGACCATCAATCCAAGGAGAATTATTCCACGTCTTCTCACAATTCTTACCTACCTTTCCCTTATCGATAGTTACTATGAGGGGTATAGCGGTGACAATCAAAACATCGTCGACTAGAATCCATGTTTAAATTCCTTACCACATCTTGATGGCATCTTAAGCAATTATTTTGTACCATTTCTGTATCCTTTTGGGCAATTCGGATTGGCCCCGTGATGTTACCAAAAGTATTGTGGTAAAGATGCTGAACTCCCGCCGTAGCCTTTGTATATGTCTTGGTCGCATAATTGGTCTGATCGGTATGACAATCGTTACAGCCGGCTATTTCCCGGTGGGATGAGTGACTCCAGGTTCCATAAACAGGCTGCATTACATGACATGAGACGCAAAAGCTCGAGTCCTTGGTTACAGCATGCATGCCCTGTACCCCTATAACCCCTACCAAACATAATGCCGCTAAAATGCCCAGAATTAATGCTCGTCTGGATATTTTTTTGGGTGGACCGCCATTGATACCGGGTTTTTCATGTTCCAATCCGCTATATTTCATGTTTTCCCCCCTTTCTCACCTTGCTTGTGTATTTCCTCATTTGCATATATCCTCCTGATTAAATTATAGAAAAAATGCGCAAAGAAGCCCATTAACAAATTCATCACAATTTATTAAAACTTTCTTAACAAACTCTTCACTAAAAATTCCTTATATCTTAGTCATATACGCAAGGGCGATATCCGCTTCTGCACATGAGTTAATATTCAAAAGTATAATTCTTACAAAACCGACAAATAATAGACTATCACTTTTAGGAGGTGCCCATAGTGCAACAAATTCAATTAAGTCAAAAGGAAACCATGTTACTAAACGATCTTAAAAGCCACGAAGAAATTTGCATCCAAAAATACAGCAAATATGCCCAAGAGGCTCAAGATCCTAAACTCAGTCAAATATTCCAAGACCTAAGTTCAAAAGAACAGCAACATCTACAAACTATCGAACAAATTTTGAGCGGGCAAGTTCCACCTATGAATCAAGGGGGACAGAGCCAAGGCCAACAAACCCAACAATATCAACAACAAAATCTCCAATCTGGTCAAGGACAACAAGGTAACCAAAACGATGCCTTCTTGTGTGCTGATTTGCTTTCCACTGAAAAGCATGTCGCCGAAACTTATAACACTGCGATTTTTGAATTCCAAGATACTAATGCCCGTCAGACCCTGAACCATATCCAAAAAGAAGAGCAGGAACATGGGGAAATTCTGTTTAACTATATGAAAGCTAACGGGATGTATAATGTTCAATAATTAATTGCAATATTTAGTTCGCTGTTCATAATACTATAGCCGAAAAAGGGGTTGTCTTTTAGCCAGACAATACCCCTTTTTTTGTAGTGAACCCCTTTATTTATGTTTATAATGTTTATAATGTTTATAATTTTAGGCTAAGATAAATAAATCTACCAATCATCAACGAATTATGTTAGACTTATTTTTGTCGAAAATTGAATAGAACCTTCGAGGCAGGGTGAAATTCCCTACCGGCGGTGAAGATTGCTTTGCAGTCCAGCCCGCAACTCGATGCAGTACGCATCGACTGACTTGGTGAAATTCCAAGGCCGACGGTAAAGTCCGGATGGAAGAAGGTAAAACTGTTTTAGCTTGTGCTAATTGCAGCTGAATGTTAATGCCTCGAGGAATCAATTAATTCTCTCGAGGCATAGTTGTGTCCGGAACTATTCATTCAAGATATATTTCAATTACGAGGAGTGTTACAATGCTTGAAACAAAACAGTCATTAAACAAAAGCCTTTGGTGGATTGCACTCGGAGCCGCCCTGTGGGGCCTCGATGGTGTTTTTATCGTATCGTTATTAAACCATATTACTTCTTCCCAGATTGTCTGGCTCGAACACCTATTGTTATTTTTCTTCTCCGCCCCAGTACTTTACTGGAAACGCGAAGAACTGAAGCGCCTCAACAAAGGTGACTGGTTTGCTGCCCTATTCGTAGGATGGGGCGGTTCAGCCATTGCCTCAGTTTTGTTTACTGCCGGCTTTACTTACGGTAATCCCAATGTCGTTTTAATCCTGCAGAAACTGCAACCCATCTTTGTAGTTCTGCTCGCTGCCTGGCTGCTCAAAGAGCGTGTACGTAAAGCCTTTTGGCCCATCTTTGTCGCTGCACTCTTTGGTGCGTATCTGCTGACATTCGGTTTTCATATTCCCAATGGCGCAGGCGGAACCGACAAGCTTATCGGTTCCCTGTTCGCCATAGGAGCTGCTATACTTTGGGGCGGTTCAACTGTTATGGGCAAACGACTTGTTAGCAAGTTGTCCTTCACGACCATGACTGCCCTTAGATTTGGATTAGCACTGCCGCTGTTAACGATTATCGTCCTTACTAAAAACCCAGACTGGCATGGTTTGGGCCAAGCACTGACCTTCGCTCCAGTTTGGGGAAATCTCTTATATCAGACCATTGTTCCCAGTTTAATTAGTATGCTTCTTTATTATCGTGGGTTGAACAATGTGCGGGCCTCCTATGCGACCATTGCCGAACTTGCCTTCCCTGCAACAGGTATTCTGGTCAACTGGCTTATCTTACATCAGACCATTGACATAGGCCAATGGTTCGGTTTCGCGATCGTTTGGCTGGCTGTGCTTCAGCTTTCAAGGATGCAGGGTGAAACGGAAGCCCCTATCTATAGAGCCTCTAATTCCGATAAAGCTATGTCACCGGCAAAATAAAGAATGAGATTTATTTAAAAACCATGTTTTTTTAATTCTTCCAATGGATAGAAAGTTCCCCGCCATTCAAGACCACCGCGGCTTAAAATCTTGATCATCGAGTTTAGTCCCTTCTCTCCTTAGCTTACAAAGGGTATAAAAAAGCAAAGCCTCGTTCCCAATATCAATCGACTTTAAGTGTCGTAATCGGCCTGCTTTGAAGGAGGTAAAATTCCCCTAAGCCATAGCTCCATTCAATGTCTTGAGGCACTCCATTGAAATGGTCTTCTATGCGAAGACATAGACAAGCCAACTCCCGGACCTGTTGGGAAGTTAAACACCCTCGGGTAGGGTATTGTGTACGAATGAAGGACAAAGGCGGTTGTCCCCTTTGCGGTGCAGGAGTGAATTGAAGAACTGCGCCATCAGGACGTCTGGCGAGCCATTGATCAGGAACAATTTCTCCCTGAACCAAAGCCTCCCCTACACCGTATGTAGCATTAATAAGCAGCTCGCTTAAATCATGCCCAAGCGGGTTAACTGTAAAGACCACTCCCGAGACCTCATATGGTGCCATTTCCTGAATGATCACTGCCAGAGCAACTTCACTCTCTTTAAATCCTTTTAGCGAACGATACTGCACTGCTCGGGGAGCCCAAAGTGAAGCCCAGCATTTCTTTATTGCATTAAGAACTTCACTTTCCCCCTGGATATTAAGATAAGTCTCTTGTTGCCCTGCAAAACTTGCACTGGGAAGATCTTCGGCTGTAGCGGAGGAACGAACAGCCACTTTAGGACTGCCCATCCTTCTATAAGCTTCAAAAACTTCTTCCGCTATCTCATTAGGCAAGTCGGAATTCTCTATTTCTATTCGAATTCTAGATGTTGCATCTTGTAAAGCGCGTAAGTCATTGAAGTTGATTTGCGGTAAATAGACATTCTTTATACAACGGCGGTATCCCTCAACAGTCAAGACAAAACCCTGGGGTACTTTCATCCCAGCGCGCACTAATTCACCCAGATTAGCTCCTTTTCCGCCGGCTAAAGATAGGTCTTCTTTTTTTAATTCTTGAAGCAGCCGTATATATCTCATCACATTTTTCTCCGTTTAGTGATATTTCTTCATCTATTTTAATCCAAGACGCGAATTACTCCGGCCGACCCGTCCACACGAACCCGTTGTCCATTATGCAACAGTTTGGTTCCATTAATCGTTCCGACCACCGAAGGGAGTCTGTATTCCCGAGAAACGATTGCCGCGTGGGACAATGCTCCCCCGGAATCGGTGATTAACGCCACCACATACGGGAATAATACTGTCCACGTTGGAGTGGTAAGAGGGCAGACTAAAACCTCTCCTTCTTGAACCAAATGGAATTCATCAGCCGTATGGATAATCCGCACCGGTCCTTCGGCAACTCCCGGAGAACCCGGAGTACCCGGAGTACCAAACAGCTCTCCCTCGGGAGATAGTTCCAGTGACACTTCTTTTTGTACCTCAATGAGGGAATATTGTTTTAGAAAAATCTTCATCCCCTCCGCTGCAAGAGGGGGAAATACATGCAAAGGGGGGACGATGGGCGCTTTTCCAATGGTTTGGGGTGGCATTAAAGAGTAATTTTGGGTATGTTCAGCCTTCCTCCCGGCCACCAATCCTTTTAAATTAGTAAAGGCGTTATTCTCTCTTAGGGCTGATAGCAATTCCTCCCGGTATAGAAATAAAGTGTCCCCAGGACAATCCAGAATACCCGCCTGAACCAATCTTTTACCAGCCTCAAGGGCGGCATAACGGGTATGGCTGAGGGGAACACTCATTAATAAATAGTCATGGATTTCGCTTAACGGCTGAACTTGCTCTGCTAATTTAAGCCAAGTATCGAACTCCTCCCTCTCTTCTCCAGCTAAAGTGCTGCGGAGTTCATTGATCCGCCGCAGCCGGTATGCTTGAAAATCAGAGTCTTCAGTCATAGGGTAATCTGTGTCCATTAAGGACTTGATAATCCCCACCACCATCTCCGGCATTTCTCTCCAGGTGGGTTCAAATTCGAAGCCGTCTGCGGGCCGATCTCCTTCAGCTTCCAAGAATCGCTCGAGTTCTTCCTCAAACCAGGTGTTGGCTAGCTGCTTGAATGCTTTTTCACTTGGCAGAGGCAAAATATTGCTAATCGTTGGGTCTGCGGCGGCACGCTGTGCTAAGGTTAAGAGGCAATTCATGGTGTTAAAGAACGCAGGATCATTCATCTGAACTAATTCGTAAGCTTCAAATTCCGTTAGATTGAACATTCTTTTACATACTTCTATCCAGCGTTCCCGGATGTACATACCGACCATGACAACTTTATTATGTGGATTCCAAGCCCAGCATAAATAGTCATAGCATCGCTCCAAATGATTGGCTAGTTCTTCCCTGCCGGCATTTGCACGATCAAAATTTCGGATCGGCTTGAGACGCTCCTGAGCTTCCGGTTCCCATACGTCCTTCCAGGCATGAACGTGATTCTCAAACCCTTTTTCCTTAAGAAACTTTTCAAACCCCAAGACCCGACTACGGAGCTGCGGATTAATCCGCCACAAATGAAAGAGAAAGGGAAACCGCTCCATAATAGGCGGGGGATCTCCGCCAATTGATTCAATACGCTGAAAGACATAGCCATGGAGAACAAGATACTCATATTTAAGGGAAGGGATGGAAAATTCCTCGAAAGCGTGAACTGAGCCTATCTCCACCGGAGTAAGTCCATAAGAAACAAAAAGTGGGTGTACCGGTCGCGGCCAATGAATATTATCCCGCATCCAGAATCCCTTAGCTTCCCAAAGGGGCATATATTTCTACCTCCCCACATTTTAATCTGATTTCTGCTGTTTTATCAGCGCACCTGATAAGTATGTGTTAACAGCGGATAGAATAACGGATAAGAGGTCATCCTGTTTACCATAATGGTACCATCTCACCATGTGAACCATATATAACCCCTCAATATCATGTGCAAACTCCTGTGCACGCCGTTCCCTGGTTACAACTCCTTCAATCTGGCCACGTTCAAAGGCTTCTGTGATCATCCTCCTGAAGAGAGTCCCGCTTGGATGTTCAGGCGTTGATCCGCGCTTCATCTTTTCAATTAAGGTAACCAGGAAAAGTTCCGGTCTTCTTAGGGTCCACTCGACGCTATTCGCTATGATTGCCTCAATTTGATTCTTTGTTCCTAAAGTCGTGACAAAAAAATCGCCAACTTGCTTTGGTGTTAATTCTTCTGTATCGTAAAGTATCTCGATTGCCAAATCTTCTTTTGTCTGAAAATAATTATAGAAGGTTCCCCTTGCTACGCCGGCCGCGACCGTTATCTCCTCGATTGTCGTTTCTGTAAACCCCTTGTTCCTAAAAAGTTCTTCACCGGCTCGCACAAGAGCGGATTTAACTTCCGCTTTTTGCTTTTCCCTTAATTTCATTACTATTTTTTCACCTCCCTAATAAAAGAAAATTTCAGAAGAGTTATAGATGATGTCGCCTTTATGTACACTGTACATTAAATGGCTACGTTCATTCTAATCCAAAAAGATTTCTCTGTCAATTCTTGGTGATTAATTTAATCCGGTTGAATAAAAGGCTCAAAGGTGATACCCATCCATACTTACTTGCCTTCCGGCTCCAACTTCTACTAATGCCCCCAGTTCTATTAGGACTTTCCCCATGTACTTCGCATGTGAAAAAGCTTGTGATTATATTTCACAAGCTTTTTGGCTTTATTCTAATGATTTAAAATTCAAGCTCAGTTAAAGATGAATTTACTCCTCGGGTACTCCATACCCCTCAGGAGCGGGAATACCCTTTTCGGCAGCCCGGCTAACTTCTTCCCACTCCTCCCAGGCAACTATTCGTTCCTTTAACGTATCTATAGCTACATCGTAGACCATGCTGCCAAGGATAAGCCTGAGAGGAGGATTATCACTATCCACTAATTTCATAAGTGCTTCTGCAGCCAGGGAAGGATCGCTATCCACCGAATCCTCTGAATACTGACGAGCCAGTTCCTCACGAAGGCTTCTGTAAGATTCCAGGGGATTACTGTAACTCATCGAGGTGTACAAGTTTGTCCAGTACCCACCAGGCTCTACCATGGTGAGTTTTATCCCGAAATGGGCTGCTTCCTTTGCCAGAGCTTCACTCATGCCTTCCAGAGCAAATTTACTTGCACTATAAATACCACTCATAGGACCCGAGACAATTGCACCAATACTGGAAATCTGAACGATATGTCCGGAGCCTTGAGAACGTAAATAGGGCATTACTGCCTGACAGACCCAAAGAGCTCCAAAAAAGTTTGTCTCCATCAGATTTCTGGCATCGGATTCACTTAGTTCTTCAATCATACCCAGGGTCATTATGCCCGCGTTATTAACAACAACATCAAGGCAGCCAAAATGCTTTACCGCCGCTTCAACCGCGAAAAAAACAGCTTTTCTATCTGTTATATCCAGCTTTAACGGCAATAAAGTATCCCGATACTCTTCCTTTAGCTTTTCCAGTTTGCCGATAGTTCTTGCGACTGCTACAACCCTATCCCCAGCCTTCAGAGCAGAACGGGTGAATGCATATCCCAGACCCTTACTTGCTCCGGTAATGAACCATACTCTTTTATTTTCAATGCTATGGATCATAATATCTAATCTCCTTTATTATTTAATTTATTCGTGGACGTTTGTTCGAAATTGAAATAGAGCATTAAGTGTCCTTTTTCCTAGCGCATTTTATCCACCTCCTTTACCAAGAAAATTAAAAGCACAGGCTAACTGCCTGTGCTTTAAGTAATGGAAAGAAGATGACAAAAATCAAAGAAGTCCCTTGTTTAACAATGTTACTCTTTCAATTATTATCATTTGTTTTTAAAGAAAAACAAAAGGATAGCTTTGTCTCTATCCTTAAACGCATACACATATCACCGCAAGGTTTTCTTAAAAATAGATAGACCAATCCCGATTACCCTACACAGGTAGAGTCTTAAGTACTATTTAATTAGTTACTTTAATCGAGATGTAATTCCACACATTCTTAAGCAACCCTCCGTCCATAAAAATCAAATTTATGTTATCATACATGTTAAGCTTTTTCAATACCCTTTTTATGTCACTAAATAAGCACCAATGCGAAAGAGACTAGGCAATTTTTATCCCTCCAGATGCAGCATATTTATAAAAGTTCACGGTCGCCTGGGCGGCTGCTAACAAACTAGTACAATCACATTTTTGCACATTATGGAACACTTTTTGTAACCTTATAGTTATAGCTATTCTGACTAACTGCGCCAAATAAGAAGAATGTGAACCCTAACAAAACAGTGCTTTCCATTGACAAACAAGGTCGGATGCACTAGACTAGCAACAAGGTCTGATGCATCCGACCTTGTTGAGGGGGGCTGAATATGGACAATTTGAAATTATTTGATGCCGAATACCGTTTTATGTGCGTGTTATGGGAGCATGAACCGGTGAACTCTACCGAGCTTGTACGGCTTTGTTTTGACCGTTTCGAGTGGAAGAAATCCACCACATATTCTATGATCAAAAGACTCGGTGAGCGCGGTGTTCTGAAAAACGAAAAGGCCATTGTAGTGGCTTTGGTGAAAAAAGAAGATGTGCAGAAATACGAGAGCGAGGTTTTGCTTGAAAAAACCTTTGACAACTCGCTGCCGGTGTTTCTGACAGCTTTTTTGCGGGATAAAAAACTCTCTAAAAGCGAAGCAGAAAAGCTCAAAAAGATGATTGAGGAGGCGACAAAATGACCAATGTGTTTATTGCCGTTCTCAACATGAGCCTTATCGCCTCCTTTGTTGCGCTGGGCATTATTTTAATTCGGATTCCGCTCAAAAAGGCGCCCAAGGTCTTTTCTTATGCGCTTTGGGCAATCCTTCTTTTCAAATTGCTTTGTCCTTTCACGATTGAAACGGCGTTATCCCTTATCCCTGTGAAAGCCGAGCCTGTACCGCAGAATATCATATATTCTCAGACTCCGTCCATCGACAGCGGCATTCCGTTTGTGGATCATTCCCTAAACCGGGTGATTACCAATACGGTCCCTCCTGCAAATCCTGCCGCAAGCGTAAACCCAATGCAGGTTACAGTGTTTGTTCTTTCCTGCATATGGCTTGCGGGTATCGCGGCGCTGCTTTTGTCTGCCCTTGTTTCCTATTTTCGTTTGAAATACCGTTTGCGGGTGGCAATTCCAGTACAGGAAAACATTTATGAAACCGACCGGATAAAAACGGCCTTTGTACTAGGTTTTGTGCGTCCGAAAATTTATGTGCCCGCCGTTCTTTCCGAGCGGGAGATGGACTATATCCTCAAGCACGAGCAAACGCATATCAGACGGCGCGATCATCTTATCAAGCCCCTTGCCTTTCTTGCGGTTTGTGTCCATTGGTTTAATCCCGTCATATGGTTTTCATATTATCTTGCTATGGGCGATATGGAGCTTTCCTGTGATGAAAGTGTGCTGGAGCATTACGGCAGTGACATTCGCCGTGACTATTCCAACTCGCTGCTGTCCCTTTCGGCCAAGCAAAACGGCCTGATCTCTCCGCTTGCTTTTGGTGAAACCGGAGTAAAAGGCCGAATCAAAAATGTGCTGAACTATAAAAAGCCCGCCCTTTGGGTGAGTATAGCGGCAATTACTGCAGTCATTGCGGCGGCGGTTTTATTACTTCCCAATGCTACGCAGGGCACAAAGGCTATTTCCGATGAATTTCCCGATACCGCAACAGAAAATATCACTCTCGAATACTCCGATGAGAGCGGAATTTATACGGAGAATTATATTAAGAAAACTACAGGTGGTTTGGCAGCATTACTTACTGAAGATAACAAGGAAATCATTTCCGGTGAGGATGTTATCCCCTTGCCTTATGTCTATGGGGTAAAAACAAATGGCAAATATGATCTGCTGGACAAGAAGACTCTTGCAAAGGTGTCAAGCATTTCTTACGACGAAATTTTCTGCGAAAAGTACCCTGACGGAAGGCTTTCCACAAGAATTATGAAAGGCCGGGCAGGCAACTATTGGGGGCTTATCAGCGCCAAGGGAGAAACCCTTACAAATCCGCAAACCCAAGCCTTTGAGGACATTCAGATTAATACCTATGAAGAGGTATGGCCAATCATCGCTGTGATAGAAGACGGTAAATATGGTGCGATAGATTATAACGGCAACATGGTTATCAAATCTCAATGGGGTTATCTTGCAATGGATGTTTATAACGTTCCTAATACGGTCTTTGTTTTTGACGGCAGCAAATGGGGCGGCATAAAGCTTAATAAAAACTTACCGGCGTCAACCGTCGATTATAGCCTGACACCGCCGGAATGGATCGCCCGGAGTTATAATCAGATGCTTTTGACCTCAGCCTCGGTCAATAGCACGCAGCTTGCAAGTATGTTTGATTTTGCAATCAAATATCGTTTTGATTATGTACCGTTTTTTGCTGAAAGCAATGCGCCGCAAAGCAGCAGCGAGTATCTTTATTATGCTTTTGCCATCAATTTGGACCATTGGGGCGCCGACAAGGGCATCATGGCAAAGACGTATGTGGAAAATGTCATAAAGAAACACTTTGGGATAAAAAACATAGTCCATGAAGCCCAGCGGAAGGCCTGGAATTTTGACGGGAAAAACTACACCGCTGTTCCGTCGGGTATTAAAGATAAACCTATTTATGTTCTTACCGATCTTAGGGTAAGCACCAAAGACGGAAAAACTGTTTATGAAGCCACGATGATTAAATGCAATTTAGCCGACAGAAGTATAGCAAGTGACGAAGATATGGTAAAGATCAGGGCGGAAATATCGAACGGCGATTATTCTTCTCTGGTATCATTGCAGAGGGAAACCTTTGCATATTATCTCAACGACAACGGTGAGCCGGTATTTATCGCGCATATCATGACCGACCGTCCCGAAATGAAATGGTATTATCAGATGTTCGGAAATGACACGGCATTCAAGGTACTTGGCAGCCCATCGGGCGATTTTACCGATGACCAGATGGCAATCTATGCAGTTTTGAAAATGGATCACTACAGCTATCAAGACGGCCATACAAAAGAAGAGTATAATGCCATTACTCAAAAATACTTCGGCCGGGATATAAAAAATTTCAACAATGGTGCGACCGAAATAATACCGGGCACAGATAAAATCAGAGCGACGGGTTGGAGCTTTGACAACACCATGTTTGTAATTGCCCAGGATGTCTGGGATAACGGCGACGGCAGTACGACAGGCGATTTTTACTGCGTAAATGTTCCCGATTCCTATTGGACAGGTCAAAAAGGAGAATTTGAAGAAGCAGAAAAGGCCTTGTTAAACGGCGATCTCTCTTCCTTTACAAATACAAATTGCAGTATCACTCTTAAAAGAGTTATTTTTGAAGTACAAGCTGAGGGCGGAAAACAGTATTTTAAATACCGTAGTGTGAAAAATCTTGAGGAAAATGTAAAATCAACCGTTTTGTATAGCAAGTGAATAACCAAGTGTCTTTAGAAACGGCGACAGCATTTCCTCTCCGACTGAATCTTCAAGCAAATTAGGGTCATCAAGCACCGAAAAATTAAAATCACCTATTGGATTAAATCGACGTTCTTCACTCATAACCGTAACCCAACACTATTTGGCAGATTGAATTATGCTTATTTCAGAAATAGGTTCTTTATTTATGAGCATAATAAATCGCTCAGCATCAACATAATCCAGCTTGACAATGAGAGCTTTCATTCCTTCGAGCTTATCAACTGTATCGCTATAAAGTATATATTTACCTTTTTACCTTATTCTCCATCTCAATAAATCGGTCAAAATCACTCTCAAACAACCTATCCTGTACTATGCGGTATTTTTCAAATTCCGTTTCTGCGTGAAGCTTTGCTTGCTCATGCGAGATTTTACCTGCATCGGTCAAAATCTCGTTGCCATTAAACTCTAAAAATCCGTCAAGTCTTTTTGCCCAATCTTCCATGGACATAGGGATTTTTCGCTCGGCTTGAAGTTCTGCATAATCCAGATAAAGGGATACGATACGCTCTAAATAGCGTATCTCTTTTTCGTTCAAATAGTTTTTCGCAACCGAAACATCAGCTTTTATAACCTTTCCGTGCGGGGCGGCTTCCCATGTGGTAAGCCCCATATGTTCCTTTTCCGCATCCGCCCGCTCCACAATCAACTCGGCGGCAGTGTGCCGATGAACAGCCCAGTGCATCTTGTTTTGCACAAGTTTGAAAAACTCTCGCGTAGTTTTAGCATCCTTATCATAATCAAAAGCGGTTGCGTAGAGGTCTGTTACCTTTTGGTAAAACTTTCTCTCGGACAAGCGAATTTCACGGATATACTGCAATTGACGCTCAAAGTATTCATCCGTAAACATATGACCTTTTTTCAGCCTGTCAACATCCATCGTCCAGCCTTGAATAGTGTAATCCTTTACAATTTGGCTTGCCCATTTCCTGAAACGCACCGCCCGCTCATTATTCACCTTAAAGCCGACGGCGATAATCATTTGGAGGCTGTAATGCTGAGTATTATAATTTTTACCGTCCGCAGCAGTTATTAAGTATTTCTTAATAACTGATTCCTGCTCAAGCTCACAGTCATCAAATATTTTTTTGATATGCTGATTAATTGCAGCAACACTTACATCATAAAGCTCTGCCATCATTTTTTGCGTAAGCCAGATATTCTTATCCTCATATCGCATCTCCATACTGTTTTCACTTTCGCCTGATGCTGCCACAAAAGTCAGATATTCAGCTGCTGAACTATGTATAGTGATTTCGTTTCCTTTTTTCTTTTTCATAATTACAAGACCTCACTGACAATTTTTCCACCAGAACATATGTTCTGTACTAATTATATTAAATCTTTTTCCAAAAAGCAAGCCCTTAATCAACCAAAGGGAGTCCCCAAAACTTATACTTTTTGATTAATAAAAGGACTTGTTATATTACCTCAAATTCTTGCTACATAAGGACTTTTTACCTCCGACCAACCGAACCGGCACCGCCTTGGGATTAGTCAGGATCATAAGAAATGTGTTGTGTATAAAGCTTATATATCTCATCAGATGTTGCAATAACAGTACCATCTGTAAACATTAATGCGAATTGTGTCATTTTTTCATTGATAATAATCGTATTAATTAGATCCATAGGTGGAAAAGTTGCATTTTGATAGTAAAGTAACCCCTGTATATTTTTATCGTTGTCCCAAGTAATGTGTGCGAACATACCGTCTCTACCTGTTTTTTCATATGATAGGATGTAAAACTTCCCATTAAATGACTGATCATCATGAAAGAGATAGTTGCTTTTTTCTCCGTCTATGAAAACAGTTGTTTCGCCGGTCACAACTCCATTTTCGTATATACTTGCAAGTACTTCTTGATTTATGTTTTTGTTAAATGGGATTTTAGAAAGTATCCAAAACCCAATAATTAAAACCACAACCACTTTGACAATCGTTTTATATTTCTGTTTCATTCTCTTACACCGCGCCAAATATAAATAATCTTTGCTTCACATTTATCTACTGATGTTCATTATAACACGTTTTTCCATAGGCTCACCTGATAAATAATATAAAGAGGGTACCGCCATTTAAAATTAAATGAGCGATACCCTTTTTCTAGTTGTTTATTCTAATTTTACTTTGATTAGTCTTTGTTGTTCACAGCCGCTTGGGCGGCTGCCAGACGGGCAATGGGCACCCGGAAAGGCGAACAAGAAACATAGTTCAAACCGATCAGATGACAAAATTCAATAGAGGAAGGGTCGCCGCCATGTTCGCCACAGATACCAACCTTCAACTCCGGATTAGCCTCTCGACCGAGCTGGACTCCCATCTTCATAAGCTTACCAACACCGTTGCGGTCGAGAACGGCAAAGGGGTTGTTTTCGAGGATACTCTGCTCAAGATAGGCCGGGAGGAATTTACCCTCCGCATCATCACGAGAGAAGCCTAAGGTGGTCTGTGTCAAGTCATTAGTGCCAAAGGAAAAGAAATCAGCGGCAGAAGCTACTTCATCAGCAGTTAGAGCTGCGCGGGGAACTTCAATCATAGTTCCCACTTTATAGGCGAAGTTCACTCCTTGTTCTGCCATGACGGCTTGAGCTGTCTCGACCGTAAGCTTACGAAGCTTCTCCAGCTCTTTGACATGGATCACCAGCGGTATCATGACTTCCGGATGGATCTCATAGCCCTCTTGAACAAGCCGAGCGGCAGCCCGGAAAATCGCCCTGGCTTGCATAGCATAAATCTCGGGGAAAGTGACTCCCAGACGACAGCCCCGGTGGCCGAGCATGGGATTCATTTCCGACAGAGCCCGAACCTTTCTTAACAAGCCTTCCTTCTCCTGGAGTTCTTCCTCATTTTCTCCGCTCATTTTAAGCTTAGTGATCTCCACAACCAGTTCCTCCACATTGGGGAGGAATTCATGGAGGGGCGGATCAAGAAGTCGGATGGTTACCGGGAAGCCCTGCATAACTTTAAGAATGCCATAGAAGTCATCTTCCTGCATGGGTAGGAGTTTTGCCAGGGCCTCTTCCCTTTCTGCGAGGGATTGGGCCAGAATCATTTCTTGAACAATAGGTATACGAGCGGGATCCATAAACATATGCTCGGTCCGACATAAACCGATCCCTTGGGCACCGAAATCCCGGGCTTTTTGAGCGTCCCGGGGATTATCTGCATTAGCCAGGACATTAAGGGCACGGATCTCATCAGCCCATCCCAACAATTCCTTGAACTCTTCACTAAGCTCCGGATCGATCATGGGAACTTCACCTTTGATAACCCGACCTGTTGCTCCATCGATGGAAAATAGAGTTCCTTCCGGATAGGTAACACCGTCTATAATTACGGTATGATTGGTATAATCAATTTTGAGGGCCTCACAGCCGCAAACGGCGGGCTTTCCCATATGACGGGCTACTACTGCTGCGTGGCTGGTCATTCCTCCCCGGCTGGTCAATATCCCTTGGGAAACAAGGATGCCATGGATATCATCAGGTGTGGTCTCAGTTCGTACCAAAAGGACTTTCTCACCGGCATGGCCTAACCGTTCAGCTTCATCGGCATCAAAGATGATTTTTCCGGAAGCCGCACCAGGGGAAGCGGGCAGGCCTTTAGCTACTACGTCCAGCTTAGCTTCACTATCCATACGGCGATGGAGCAATTGTCCCAGTTGACCGGGCTCGATGCGAACAATAGCTTCCTCCTTGGCGATTACTCCTTCCTTACACAACTCTACTGCAACCCGAATGGCAGCAGGAGCCGTACGTTTTCCGTTACGAGTCTGGAGGAAATAGAGGCGGCCACGTTCAATGGTAAACTCGATATCCTGCATATCCCGATAATGAGCTTCCAGACGATTAGATATCTCCACAAACTGAGCATAGATTTCTTGGTTTTCATTCTCGAGGCTTTTAATTGGTAGGGGTGTACGAATTCCAGCCACCACATCTTCACCTTGAGCATTCATTAAGTATTCACCGTAGAGAGCCTTTTCACCGGTGGATGGGTTGCGGGTAAAGGCAACTCCCGTACCGGAATCATTACCCATATTACCAAAGACCATGGATTGAATATTTACGGCCGTACCGATATTATCCGGTATCTGATTAATTTTGCGATATATGATCGCCCGATCATTATTCCAGGAACGAAAAACTGCCAAAATTGCCTGTTCAAGCTGTTTCATCGGCTCAAGAGGGAAAGGATTTCCTGTGCGACGTTGAATGAGTCTTTTATATCCATCAACAACTGTTTTTAAGCTCTCCGCCGATAGCTCGGAATCAAAACTAACGCCTTGCTTTTCTTTAGCTTCCTCAAGGATGCTTTCAAATTCATGATGTTCTACTTCCAGAACTACATCCCCAAACATTTGGATAAAGCGGCGATAGCTATCATAAGCAAAACGCTCATTTTGGGTAGAAGCAGCAAGCCCTTTTACAGTATCATCGTTAAGCCCCAAGTTAAGAATAGTATCCATCATACCGGGCATGGAAAATTTCGCACCGGAACGTACGGAAACCAAAAGCGGATTATCCGTATCACCAAACTTCTTTCCGGTAGCAGTTTCTACGTCAGCCAAGGCAGGACCGATCTGTTCCCAAAGTCCTTCAGGGAAGCTACGGCCATTGGCATAGTACTCATTACAAGCTTCTGTGGTAATCGTAAATCCGGGAGGCACCGGCAGACCAATATTGGTCATCTCGGCTAAGTTGGCCCCTTTTCCTCCTAATAAGTCTCGCATAGATGCCTGACCTTCACGGAATAAGTAAACAAACTTCTTAGACATTTCGCTCCCCCTTAAATAAAATCTCTAACACCCTCGATGCCGTTTCCTCAATGGCTTTGCCCGTGGCATCAATGACTGGGCAGCCTATTTTACGCATAATTCCCCGTGCATATTCCAATTCTTCTACAATTCGCTCATAATTAGCATAGTCAGCAGTGGCCCCTAAACCTAGGGTTTTTAGCCTCTCAGTTCGAATCTGATTTAATAGATCCGGTTTCAAAGTAAGGCCAACCACTTTATTGGCGGGGATTTTAAAAAGCTCCTGCGGCGGAGATACTTCCGGGACTAATGGAATATTAGCAGCTTTGATACCTTTATGGGCTAAATACATGCTTAAAGGGGTTTTAGAAGTACGGGAAACCCCGATCAACACCACATCCGCTAAGAGCACTCCCCGAGGATCCTTACCATCGTCATACTTCACCGCAAACTCAATAGCCTCGACCTTACGAAAATACTGTTCATCCAGCAAATGAGTAGTGTTAGGGGTATAACTAGGCAAAAGACCTGTCTTTTCCGTAAGAATTCTCATAAGGGGACCAAGAATATCAACGGTACTCAGTCCATTCTCTTCAGCCTTTTCCTCTAAATAAGAGCGAAGTTTTTTTAGTACAAGGGTATAAGCAATAATAGCATGCTCCTTAACCGCCTCCTCTATTATTTCGTCAATATGTACCTCATCCTGCACATAAGGAACTTTGCGGATTTTTGTCCGTACTCCTGCAAACTGAGCGGCAGCGGCACGGCTTACATATTCCGCTGTTTCGCCCAATGCGTCCGAAATGATATATATGATAGGCATTTCCTTTGTCACGCTGCACCTCCAAAGTAATTTGATTAAGGGAGAATTTAATCTGCTCCCAGTGAACCCAGTTGAACAAGTATTTTTGCCACATTAGTTTTAGTAAAGCGGCCAATTACCTCGTAGCGCTCCTCACCTTTTTCATCAATAAAGGCATCCACCACCGGCAGAGAATCAATCTGGTGCATGGTCAATTTACGTGCCGCTTCAAGAACCGGCTCATCTGCAGTGGTCATAATTATATTTGGCATCCGTGTCATGATGATGCTGACCGGGACCTGCTGCAGGTCTGTTTTACCAAGGGCGGATTTAAGTAAATCTTTACGCGACACCATTCCCTTGAGCGTTTGGTTCTCACCTACAACGGTTAGACTCCCCACATTTTGTGTAAACATGGTGACAATCGCATCATAAATACTGATATTTTCCCGGATCGAATTAGGAAGAGACTTAAAGTCCCCAACTCTAAGCTGCCGCAATCGCTCCATATAGGGCGAGGCTTCTTTCTGTTCCTTCAAAAAGTAGCCTACCCTTGGCCGTGCTTCGAGGACACCTGCCATTGTTAAAATCGTCAGATCCGGACGCAACGTGGCTCGCGTCAAATCAAGCTTTGCAGCAATTTGCTCTCCGGTAATTGGGCTTGAATTCTTTACGATCTCCACTATTCGTTCTTGCCGTTCCGTAAATTCCAACCCTTTTTCACCTCATCTATTATTCGCATATACATATATTCAGCTATTATGGCAAATGTGACATACTATTAAACGATAAACAGATAATTATTCCACACTTTTTTTTAATTTCCTTCAAATTAGATTGTCCAATAGAAAAAAAATAATGGCACCCATACAAAAATTATGCAGGGTGCCAAAGTTGTCAGGCTAAGAGGCTTAGATCACCGATGCAGCCAAGAATGGCCACACATTCTCTGAGAAGGGCCAGGCGGGCTTCCTTGAGAGCTACCTCATCCACCATGATCATGACAGCATTGAAGAGAGCTTCGATCAGAGGAATGAGTTCGGAAGCCAGTGCGTAAGCTTTTTCATATTCGCCTTGTTCGACTAACTCGGTGAAGACTTCTTTTCTCCGAGCGATTCCTTCAGCCAAAGCGATCTCAGAGGGATCGATGAGGACCTTGATGTCGAGAGGCCGGCCTTGAGCCTTTTTACTTAGGTTTAGGCAGCGAATATAAGCTTGGGAATAAGTCTCGAATTCTTCAGTTTCCCGTTTTTCCGCCAGTACTTGGGCCTTCTTGGCCGCCCGGGTAATTCTGTCGCTGCCCTGAGCAAGTATGGCGTCAATCGTGTCATAGCGCAGTCCGTGTTCCTGGAGAACAAAACGGAGTCTCTGCTGGAAGAATTCCTGCAGGGCACCTTGGATCTCCGTAAAAGCAAGGAGATTCATCCCTTGACTGGTAAAGTTCCGATAAGCTGCCCCGAGCAATTGAGCCAAGGACAGATCCCAACCCGCTTCCAGAAGAATACCCACAATCCCCTGAGCCTGACGTCTTAAGGCATAGGGGTCTTGGGAACCGGTAGGCTGAATCCCAATCCCAAAAGCACCAACGATGGCATCCAGCTTATCCGCTACACTGACGACCCGACCGGTAAAGGATTTGGGCAGCTCGTCACCGGCAAAGCGGGGTTGGTAATGCTCAAGAATACCGGCGCAAACTTCAGCCCTTTCTCCACTGAGGCGGGCATAGTCCGCTCCCATGATTCCTTGTAGTTCCGGGAAGTCATAGACCATTAGGGTAACTAAATCCGCCTTGGCCAAAAGGGCTGTGCGCTGAGCCAGAGTTTTCTGATTCTCATCCATACCCTGTAGAGTAGCGATTTCTCCGGCTAAGGCAAAGATCCGATCCACCCGCTGACGAACACTGCCCAGTTTCTCATGGTAGGTGACTTTCTCGAGCTTTTCTACTAATTCGGCCAGCGGCGTCTTTTGATCCTCCCGATAATAGAAGGCAGCATCTTCTAAGCGAGCTTTCAGCACCTTTTCATTCCCGGCTTTAACCTTATCCAAGGCATAATCATCACCATTGCGCACTGTGACAAAATAAGGCAGAAGCTTTCCCTCCTTGCTGCGCACCGGGAAATAGCGTTGGTGTTCTTTCATGGGCGTGGTAATGACCGGTTCAGGCAGATGCATATAATTCTGAGCAACTTCTCCTAAGAGGGCTGTGGGGTATTCGATAATATTTGTTACTTCATCTAAGAGATCCTCATCCCTTTCAACTTCCCCACCCACTTTTTCCTCAAGAACATGAATCTGCTTCAGGACTGTTTGACGGCGTTGTTCCGGATCCACCATAACATAGGCTTTATGCATTTTTTCTACATACTCGGCCGGGCTTTCAATGGTTACCGGACCACCTAGGGTACGATGTCCCCGGGAGGTTTTGCCCGCCTCAAGACCAACAAATTCAAAAGGAATGACCTCCGAGCCAAACAAGGCCACAACCCAACGGATGGGACGGGCAAAGCGGAACTCCAGATCCGCCCAGCGCATTGGCTTGGGAAAATGAAGGCTAGTGATCAGATCATGGCAAAGCCCAGGCAAAAGCTGAAGAGTCGGCCGACCGGTTTCGAATTTACGAGCGTAAACATAAGGAACGCCGTTTAGTTCCTGAACGAAAAGATCTTTAGGATCTACCCCCTGCCCCCGGGCAAAACCTTGGGCTGCTTTAGTAGGGTTACCTTCTGCATCATAGGCTGCTTTCACGGCAGGTCCTTTAACTTCTGCGCTAAAATCTTTTTGTTTCTCAGCGAGGTCCTGAATAAGCACGGCAAAACGCCTGGGCGTAGTGTAAACTTTTAGGTCGGCATAATCCAGACGCAATTCTTCTAAATGCTTTTTGGCTTGCTCCAGAAGCTGGCTGATCACACCGGGGGCAAATTTAGCCGGAATTTCTTCCGTGCCGATCTCCAGTAAAAAATCCTTTGCCATCTTATTCAACCTCCTTTCCCGATTGACCTTTGAGTAAGGGAAAACCTAACTTTTCCCGCTGTTCTACATAAGCATGGGCACAAAGCCGAGCCAAATTCCGAACCCTTGCAATATAGCCGGTCCGCTCCGTCACACTGATGGCTCCGCGGGCGTCCAACAGGTTAAAGGTGTGAGAGCATTTAAGCACATAATCATAAGCCGGAAGAACCAGACCCTTTTCCACGATGCGGATGGCTTCCTTCTCGTACATATCAAACCAAACTTGCAGAGATTCCACATCGGCAGCTTCAAAATTATAATGGGAATAATCAATCTCATTTTGCAGGTAGATATCACCGTAGGTGATATCTACCACATATTCGATATCAAAGACACTCTCTTTATTCTGGATATACATAGCCAAACGCTCCAGGCCATAGGTGATCTCGGCGCAGACCGGTTTACAGTCAATGCCCCCGCATTGTTGGAAGTAGGTGAATTGAGTTACCTCCATGCCATCCAGCCAGACCTCCCAACCTAGCCCCCAGGCACCAAGGGTCGGGGATTCCCAGTTGTCCTCGACAAAACGGATATCATGTTCCTTGGCGTTAATCCCCAGCCGCTCCAGACTTTGCAGATAAAGCTCCTGAATATTGTTCGGTGAAGGCTTAATAATGACTTGGTATTGGAAATAGTGTTGCAAACGGTTAGGGTTTTCCCCGTAGCGTCCGTCGGTCGGCCGCCGGGAAGGCTCAATATAGGCGACCTTCCAAGGCTCTGGGCCAAGGGCGCGTAAAAAGGTATTGGGGTTAAAGGTTCCGGCCCCTTTTTCCATATCATAGGGCTGGGCAATGATGCAGCCTTGTTCTCCCCAAAATCGATTAAGGGATAGGATCATGTCCTGAAACTTCATGGTATACCTCCTAATATTTATAAATAAAAAACTCCCGCCCCCGTAGCCTCAAGCTACAGGGACGAGAGTATGCTCCCGCGGTTCCACCCTGTTTGATCTCAAAGAAAGTTATCTTAAACCCTAAGCCAAAGCCAGGATAACTTTGAAGAGATCCACTTAATCAATAAGGTACTCCAAGCGCCCTGACCCGCTTACCCACCTGGCTTCCACCTGCCCAAGCTCGCTTAAGGGATAGACGAACCTTCCTCTTATCATCGCACAGAAAATTTAATTTGGAAATATTATAATATGACCGGGTTCTTTTGTCAATCTAGATCAAAAAAATTGACGCAAATATAAAGCAATCGATTGGGGCAAGGCATCTCGGTTTTCCTTATTCACGGTAATCAATTTAACCTTTTGGTGTTTTCTTATCCGGTCCGTCCAACCGCTGCCGGCCTGCTTAATTACCCCAAGTATCGGAGTAGAACCTTCTACAGCCTCTAAAATCTCCTGCTGAAAAGCATAAGCATCGCGTTCCAAACCGCCGCATTCGTCCATCACAATGAGTGGAGCTTGGGTTCTTGCCCGGCGAATAAGTTCAACGCCATAACCGTCAAACCGCTCCGTGAGAACTTGCGGAGGCCCGTCTTCCCGAAAACGAACCACAATATATTTTTCCCGGTAAACCTTTCCTCCGGAAGCAGAATTCAGATAAAGCCGTTGATTAGGTAAACCCCTGTCCGAGCCAAAGTAGGTTCTAAAGCCGTCGTATTTTACATTGCAAATAGCCAGTGTTTTATCAATGACCGTGCTTTTACCCACTTGAATCCCACCGGTTAAAAAAATGTGCATGATTTTTACAGCATCCCTTCGATTTCGAATATCCCCAAGGACTTTTTACGCGGTAAATAGAGCGGAAATTCCTTTTCTCCTGTTTCTACAAGGCGCTCTCTCAGAAAACCTTCCAAATCTTCAGTACTAATATGATGAGATTGGGTCCTGACAAAATCCCGAGCATCTGCTTCCGACCGGAAGGGCTGACCGAATTCAAGGTCGGTTTCAGTGAGGGAATAAGGTATTTCTTTACGGACCAACTCTTGTTCTACTTCTTTCGCCGTATTCTTCTCAAATTTCCGGTACTTGTCGGGATAGAGTTCCGACTCGCTCCTTCTGCCTACCACAGCAATGAGTTTCTTACAACGTGATAAAAATTGTTCCAGTTCACGACTTCCGAAGAAGCTGATATAGATAACATCCCAATGCTCCTTGATCTGGTTGCAATCCATGAGTAAGGGGGTTATGTTCGTTATGTTCCCGGCCTGTACATTTTGCTTCAGCGCGCCGACAGCATAAGGATGAATATCGATACAGGTGATCCTTTCCACGTATTTGCTTAGTTCCAGATCCACCAGTCCTATACCGCAGCCTATATCACAAAGGGTAGTATATCCCGATAATTTGGGTGCAACCAGCTCCGCGATATTTTTGAAGAAGCCGGTGTACTTATCAGCATCCCTATACCACCCCACCGTGCTCTCATTCCAGTCGAAATTCATCCCTGTTCCTCCCCGCTTATTTTTTCGGGCTCACTTTCTGTCCCGTAGTATAAATCTTCACTTTTTCAGCACATTAATAAGTCTCATTGAATAACCTCCTCTTATTCTCTTTGCCCAGTACAATTTCCCTTCTCCCGGCATAATAAAAACATAATAAGATATATGGACCGAATATAACTATACTCATCTATATCTTACAACTAAATAGACCTAAATTCTACCTTATCTCAGTCCATTTATGTTAGTTCTAATTCGTTTATATCTATTGACTTAAGTTTTTTATACTTGTATAATCTTATTAAAATAAAAGCCAATACTTCCAAGCCGTATTCCTAGTCCATTCCTATTTCTATTAAAGAAAAAAATCTCAATCAGAATTTCACTATTTAGAAGGCGGTTAAAAAATGAAGCATGCAGACAAAGGTATCTCCATCGTCATGGGACTGGGGATTATCTTACTGATTACCATACTCATCTCCTTTCAGCTTGGTCGTTACCCTATTCCACCAAAGGAATTGTTTGGGATTCTTTTTTCAAAAATCTTGCCTATTGAGCAATTTTGGGCCGACCGCCTAGAGATTGTACTAATAAACATTCGTTTACCACGGATTCTTTTGGCCTGTTTAGTCGGGTGCTGCCTCTCGGCCGCCGGGGCTGCCTATCAAGGGGTTTTTCAAAACCCGATGGCCTCTCCGGATATTTTGGGGGCCTCGGCAGGAGCAGCTTTTGGCGCTGCCCTGGCTATTCTTAAGCACGGAAGCAGTACCCTAATCGCCCTTAGTGCATTCTGCTTCAGCCTCCTAACCGTCGCTATAGTCTATTTAATCAGTAAAAGAGCGAAAGGAAAAAACGTACTCGGATTGATCCTGGCGGGAATTATGGTTAGTTCCCTTTTTTCAGCAGGTACATCTTTTATCAAATTAGTCGCGGACCCCAATGATCAGCTTCCGGCAATTACCTATTGGCTTATGGGCAGCTTAACCGGAGCAAAGTTGAGCGATATTACTTTCGCTATTATCCCTATGGCCATCGGGTTGACTCCCTTACTTCTCCTCCGTTGGCGGCTAAACGTCCTCACCCTCGGTGATGATGAGGCTAAAACCATGGGAGTAAATGCACAATTAATCCGGCTGCTGATCATTATCTGCGCCACCTTTGTTACGGCGGCCAGTGTCTCTGTAAGCGGCATGATCGGTTGGGTAGGCTTGGTCATTCCCCATCTTGCCAGAAAACTTGTGGGGAATAACTACCATACATTAATGCCTGCCACAATGCTTTTTGGTGCAACCTTTCTCCTTATTGTCGATAACTTTTCCCGGAATCTATTTACAACAGAGATTCCCTTAGGAATTCTTACCGCCTTTATCGGGGCTCCCTTCTTTATCTACCTTATTACCCGAAAGGGGGAGAGTTATTGAGCATCAAAGTATCCAACCTTACTTTTGGCTATGATCAACGTCTTATCCTCAACGATATTAGTTTTTCAGCGGAGAATAACGAGTTGTTATCGATTTTAGGCCCAAACGGAGTAGGGAAAAGCACGCTTTTTCGTTGTATACTCGGTTTGCTCCAAGGGTATAAGGGGCATATCACTTTGAATAACCAGGACATAAAAAGGATGGGCGTTAAGGAAATGGCACGATATGTAGCCTATATCCCACAATCCCATTACCCTTCTTTTAATTACAGCGTATCCGAAATGGTGCTGATGGGAACTGCCATACAAATTTCCACCCTCTCCAGACCCGGAAGAAAGCAAATTGATCTAGCGGAGGCAGCCATGGAAAGGATGGGAATCACCCATCTTAAGAATAGAGGCTATACCCAGATAAGCGGCGGGGAGAGACAACTTGTGCTCATTGCCCGGGCCTTGGTTCAGGAAGCCAAAATACTCATTCTCGACGAGCCTACGGCAAACCTGGATTTTGGCAATCAAATCCGCGTTCAAAACCAGATAAAGGCTCTGGCCAAAGACGGGTACACTGTTATGCAATCAACCCACAACCCTGATCAAACTTTTCTTTTTTCCGACAAGGTGTTAGCTATGAAGGATGGCAGAGTGCTCGCCTACGGACAACCTAATAAAATATATTCAGAAAACCTGATGAAAACCCTTTACGGAGTGGATGTAGAGATTCAGAGTCTCTACGAAGATCAAGTAAGAGTCTGTATCCCAAAGGGCATCGTTAAAACGGATTATCTCCGCGAGAACTGCTCTTAAATATAAATAAAGGGAGGCATAATTCACACTATGCGGAAAAAGATTATCTCTATGCTCCTGGCGGTTTCACTCTTATTAACCTTCACAACTGCCTGCAGCACCAACGCAAAGACCCCTAACAACAACGAATCCATCCCTGCAGCCTCAAATCCTGCCAAAGCCGAAGCGATCAGCTTTACCGATTCGGCAGGACGTACTGTTGAAGTTCCGGGCAATATTACTCGGGTTGCAGCCTCGGGTACTATGGCACAGATAGTGCTCTTCCCCTTAGCCGCCGACCTGTTTGTGGGCTTAGCCGGTAAATGGGATCCCACCGCGGAGCAATATCTGAATCCAAAATATTTTAACCTACCGGTACTTGGACAATTTTATGGTAAAGGCGATCTTAATCTTGAAGAAATCGCTAAGGCAGATCCCCAGATCATCATTGACATAGGAGAATCGAAATCAAGTATTGCCGAAGATATGAATAACATAATGAATCAAGTGGGGATTCCCACCGTTCATATCGAAGCGACCACAGAAACTATGCCCGATGCCTATAGAACCTTAGGTAAGCTGCTGAATCGCGAGGCAGAGGCTGAAGTTCTTGCCAAGTATTGTGAAGAAGTCTTTAAAGAGACCGAGGCTATTATGGCCAAGGTCGGGGAAGAGGGAAAAATCAATTTGCTCTATTGTGTCGGTGAGAATGGCCTGAATGTACTGGCAAAGGGGTCTTTTCATACTGAAATCCTCGACCAAATGTGCAATAATTTGGCCGTTGTTAATGATATCTCCAGTAAAGGGACAGGGAACCCCGTAGATATGGAACAGATCATCCTCTGGGATCCTGACGTAATAATTTTCGCACCGGATAGTATCTACGGTACGGCGTCTAAGGATAAAGCTTGGCAGCAATTAAAAGCCATTAAAAACGGCAAGTACTATGAAGTTCCATCCGGCCCCTATAATTGGATGGGCAACCCCCCTTCAGTCAATCGCTATATTGGCATGATCTGGATGACCCAGCTTCTCTATCCCGAGCAAGCACAATACAATCTTTACGAAGAAACAGCCCGGTATTATAAGCTGTTCTATCATTGTGACCTGACGGAAGAGCAATACAAAGCTCTGGTTGCCAACTCCATCCCATCTTAATGCCACTTCCGAAAATTAAACTCTCTGTCCCGGAAATATAAGCTCCAAAGGGGCATGGAAGTCTGGTTAGCTAAAAAGGCTTCGAGGAGAACATCTCTTCGAAGCCTTTTCCACTATTTATCTTTTATATACTCTTCGTAACGAACTCCCGGTACCCGAAGGTCTTCTTTTCTTCGGGTAATTTTTTGAGAATCCAAATACTCGAGAAAGATGATCACTATTTTCCTGCCAACGTTTAGGGAATCTCTTACTTCCCCGACGGTAATGCTTCCATTGGTATCAAGGAAGGAACGAACTACTGCGAAGGCCTTTTGGAAAGGTTCTTGATGAATGAGAATGCCTTGTCCCAGGTCCAAAAGTTTATCTGACTTCTGCAAATATTTAACGATTTCCTCGATAGCAGTAACTTTTATATTCGTATCCCTGGCGACTTGCTGAATAGTTCCCGTGCCTATGCCGTAGGACAAAAACTTTTCCTCCACTAAAGTAATTTCTTTTAAGGCCCGGATTCTTTCTAAGGCAATGCCATCCGGTTCGGAAAGGGAGTTCCCCTCCATACGCAAACGCTTCTTATTAACCATATAATTAATAAGAGCCCCAAAGTCTTTGGGATCTATATCCGGAAAAACTCCGCTCTTCATTTCTTCCTTATCGATCAGATAGCGATAGGAATAATTTTCGTACAATTTCTTAAAGGTCTGTTTTATTTTATCAGAGTAGTTGGCAATTAGGCCGGTGCTCAGATACTTATTTACTTCCTTGAATAATACAAGCTTTCCGGATAACACTTCCCTATCCAGAGTTTCCAGGAGTCTATTCTTATCTTCGTTAAGTAGCCGCCATAATTCATCAAGACTAAGGGGTTTTGCCAAGGAATCTATTACAATCGGGATTAATTCCGCCAAAGTGCCATTTTCACCGCTGGTCATTATATTTAGACTTTCCGCAGCAAACCGCCGTCGGTTCTTCGTTAGATGATAGAGAATCCAACCGCCGCCAATCGTGATTTCCGGTGAGTAACTGCGGATAATAAACCTGTCTTTTCTCAGTACTACAACCGGCTCTTCAAAGCGTAACTGAACATAACCTTTGTTTCCCTCCGGGATCTCATCACTTCCTAGAATCCTAACCCTGGCCAACACTTCCTTCGTCCCTGTATGAACATGGACTCTCTGATTATGGACCAAACTGCCCTTCCCTTTAACAATATAGAGTACAGCATCCGCAATCCAGATAGGGCTTAGGGACCCCTCCGGGGCAATGGTATCACCACGCCGAACTTCTGATTTTTCGATTCCCGTAAGATTTAGAGCACATCGATCTCCGGCAGCCGCTTCATCAACACTGGTATTATGCACTTGAATTCCCTTGACTCGCGCGATCAGTCCGGAGGGGAAAATTTCTAAAGAATCGTTCTTGCTCACCTTGCCATTAGCAATGGTCCCGGTTATTACGGTTCCGTGTCCGGTCATGGAAAACACCCTATCGATAGGCAGGCGAAAAAGTTCCTGACCCTCCCTCTCTTGTACCTTCAAAGCAAGCCGATCCAGGGTTTCCAACAATATATTGATACCTTCCCCTGTAGCAGAAGAAACAGGAATAATCGGGCTTCCCGCTAAGGTCGTGTCTTGGAGTGTATTTTGGATATCTTCAATGACCATTTCCAGCCAATCCTCGTCAACAAGATCGGTCTTAGTCAAGGCAATCACGCCGGATTTGACATTGAGCAAATTCAGTATATCAAGATGTTCTCTGGTTTGGGGCATGATGCCCTCATCAGCGGCGATCACCAGCATTACCAGATCGATGCCGGTGACACCGGCAACCATAGTCTTAACGAATTTTTCATGACCGGGAACATCAATAATGGAAATGATCTGACCTGAGGGAAGTGTCAAGGGAGCAAAGCCCAGTTCAATAGTCATGCCCCGGCGTTTTTCTTCTTCTAAACGGTCTGTGTCCACATTGGTCATTTTTCGCACCAGTGATGTTTTGCCATGGTCAATATGGCCGGCAGTCCCTAAAACAATCTTTTTCATCTCTTCACCCCACGATGCTTTTCAAGGTTTGCGTAATCAGGGGAAATTCTTTTTCCGGTAAGGTTCGAACATTTAACTGGACTTTATCTTTATGGATTCGACATATAATAGGAATTGCCCCTTCCCTAAGGCGATCCTGGAGCCGGTTTGCCGAATAACCTTTGATCACCAGGGATAGGGCTTTGCCCTTTAACTGAACATCCGGTAAAGAACCGCCTCCTGCTTCATCACTTACATCCTCAATCTCCATTTGACACCGATCGCCAAATGCAGCCAAAAGCTGTCTTCTTAGCTCTTGGGCCTTGTAATTTAATTCGTCTTCCGTTAAGGCGAGCATTTGCAGAATGGGAATTTCCTCAACTGCTTTTTCCGGATTCATATATATTTTCAATACCGCCGTTAAGGCAGCAATTGATGTTTTATCACAACGAACAATACGAGCGAGAGGGTTCTTTTTTATCTGATCGATGAGAGCCTTCTTGCCGGCAATCACCCCAATCTGCGGGCCGCCTAAAAGCTTGTCCCCACTGAAAGTGACCAGATCCACTCCACTTGCAATGACTTCCTGTACCGTTGGCTCATAAGGCAGTCCGATTTCTTTTAGGTCATAAAGGCAGCCGCTGCCTAGATCCTCCATTACTAAAAGTTGTTTTTCTTTGCCTAACCGTACTAAGTCCTCACGAGGAACCTCTTCCGTAAAACCACAGATCTTATAATTGCTGGTATGTACTTTTAATAAAACAGCCGAACTCTCAGAAATAGCACGGTTGTAATCCTGCAGCTTCGTTTTATTGGTTGTACCAACTTCAATCATATGGCAGCCACTGCGAGTGATAATATCCGGTATTCGGAAGCTTCCGCCAATCTCCACCTGCTGTCCCCTAGAAATAATAACTTCTTTTTGGTTGGCAAGGGTATTAAGGCTAAGGAATACCGCAGCTGCATTATTATTTACGACCATAGCACTTTCGACCCCGATTAACTTCGAGATCAGGGGTTCTATATGAGCGTGACGGGAGCCTCTGTTACCGGTTTCCAGATCAAACTCAAGATTACTGTAACCTTCATTAACTTCCTGCATCAGGCCAAGCGCTTGAAATGGTAGAGGAGCGCGACCCAAATTCGTATGAAGTACGATTCCCGTAGCGTTGATTACTCTTTTTAAGTTGGCATTTTGCTCCTTAAAAATCTTATTTTTAAGTTTTTGCACTAAATATGAAGTAATCTCCTCACGAGTAAGGAGTGACATGGATGCAGCGAAGGAGGTATCATTACGGAGCTGATCTCTATATTCATCTATAGCCATGGCGATGTTGTCACAAAGCAAAGCTTTGCCTATATCATTTGCCAGCGGTGCAATATCCACATGGTCTAGGATTTCATTCATAGGGGCAATAGTCCGTAGTGCCTTTAAGCAGTTATCTTCCAATGAAGTGCCTCCTTCTTATTTTTGCCGTAGTTTAATGAAAGGGACATGATTAAGCAGAAACACATCCGCTCTTCTCATGTCCAATAATTATCTATTATAAAAAATTTTTAACTCCAACAAATAAACTTTGGCGGGAACGTGTAGGAGTCGAACCTACCTCGGCCGGATCACCCACCCGACAACGGATTTGAAGTCCGCAGAACCCACCGGGATCCATCCGTTCCCATGCATAGATTATATCATACCAACGCAGCTCTTTATAGTAAAATCGAATAATTAAAAATGTTTAATTCCATCCTTTTTGCCCGGCAAGCCATTTTTCGGCTGCATAATTAAGGGGCATGGTGCGTATATCCTCCCAAACCAGATCGCCGGCATTCAACTTCCGTTGATCCAGTTGTTTAAAATACGAACCGCAGTCAGAGCAGACTGCCACCTCAAGACCTGGATATTTTTCAAATTTTAAATAGGTTTGCTTTTTAGCATCTTCGCTGCCGCAATTAGCGCAGCCTGACACATTGACAGGTCTTTGATAACTACATATTAAACACTTTTGGTAACGCTTGCCGACCGGTGGAACCAGGACCGTCATAAAATGTTTCTCACCACAAACAGGGCAGGTTCCAAACGGTTGATTATCTTCTCCCGGAAGTGGGATCAACTGTTGACAAGCCAGCTCGGCAACACCTGAAAAAGCTAATTGCAACCGGGCCGCTAAAGAGTTATCCAGAGTCTCGTTATTTTTAAATTTCCGGAGGAGAGTGAGCAAGTCACTAGCTTCTTGTGGTTCACCTGCAACCCGATTCAGCCTTTGCCACAAATCAATAATAAGTTTTTCAGGTAAACTATCCAAAGTAAAGAGGGGAGAGCTATGAGCCAGCTGAACGCTGGCTGCCACTAGAGGGCCTTGCTCCTCCTGCCATAACTTTATTTCAGCCTGAAACTTAAGATAATTTTCCCTGACTATAGCCAAATGCTGCTCTTTTAGTTCAATATTTTCCTGCATCTTTTACCCTCCTCAAAGAAAACCAGAATTATGCGCCTGCAGCTTTTACTTTCTTATTAAGTCAAAGGGAGTCTGTTGCAAACCCTGTTAAGCTCCGGAGTTAGGTTTGCAACAGACCTCTTAATTTAACTAACTATTTACCCGTTTTTTCTTGCTTTTGAATTTCTTCATACCAAGCACCATGGTGGGCCTTGGCAAAAGCTTTTGGAACATAACCTTTGAGCATACCCTGTAACGCGACCCGTGATTCCGGGTGCAATAACGAAAGGTACAGATGCCCAATCAAGGCAGTGGTCATAAAGATCATTGCTAGGTCATGGATCGGATAGGCTATATGCACAAGTCCGATGGGGAAGTATTGTGGGAACCACATAATCAAACCGCTGATAGTAATAAAAATGGAGCCAAATATAGTAAACAAAGAGTTGATTTTTTCCCCACCATTATATTTCGCTTGGGGTGGATAATTTCCGTGGCCGCCAAAGAATTCCGCGGCAAAGGCCTTTACATGCGCAACATCAGCCTTAGTCCAAGTAAAGGCGGAACGTAACCATTGCCAGTGATGTTTAGTATCCCCGATAATGAACTTTGATCCCACAACGACAACGAAAATTACAGCAATAACACGATGGATTATTCTGGCATTATCAATGCCCCCGACAATCGCCATGACTGGACGGAAGGTTACAGACAAAACAGCCAAGCCCGTAAAAAGAAGAATTAAATAGGATATTGCATGGACCCAGTGACTGAACCGCTCCCCGCCTGTAAATCTCAAAACCTTTCCGGCTGGGACTTGTTTAGGATTTTGTGCCATTATAGTGCCCCTCCTTTCCCATGGGTGTCCTCATCGGCAAAATGCTTTTTGCTATAATTGCCTTTCACAGCATTGGCCAAGGTACCCACAAGGACAGCGGCAGCTGCACCGCCGATGGCAACTGCCCCTAAGGGGCGGGCGATATCTTTCCAAAGGGTTAAGGTGAAAGGAACGGTGGGATTCGCCGGTAAGCCATAAGCTTCTGGCGCATCCAAGAGGATATACTTATAAAGTGTTCCTCCGACAATATCCTTTCCGTAGAGATTTGCCTTGGGATATTTCTGCTTAAGTTCCGCTAAGCGTTGTTCGGCTTTTTGCATCATTTCCGGTTCATCACCAAAGGTAAGTGTTCCCGGTTGGCAAATGGCCACACAGGCGGGTTCCAGACCATTCTCTACCCGTTCCGCACAACCGGTGCATTTTTTGGCTTTTTTGGTCTCCTTATCCAATCTAACTATGTCAAAGGTGCAGTTAGTGACGCAGTAGCCACAGCCGATGCATTTGTCCTCATCAATGATTGTAAATCCGGTATCTGTTTTCGATATAGCTGCCGAGGAACAGGCCTTTAAACAAGCAGCATCTGCGCAATGAAAGCATTGGGCTTTGCGCATTAGCCAGTGCATTTTACTATTTTCATACTTTTCATCAAAAGCGATATAAGTGTAGGTGTCAGGATCAAAATCTTTTGTCGATTGATAGCTTTTAACAAGGGAAGTTTTAACCGCCGGCAGTTGATTCCATTCCTTGCAGGCTGCGGAACAGGCTTTACAGCCGGTACACTTAGAGGTGTCGACTAAAATCATCTTTTTACTCATCGTCTACGCCCTCCTTATGTTGACTAAACAGCACTTATATTCCGGTGTGCCGGCAGTCGGATCAATAGCACCGATGGTCAAGTTGTTGGCACTTGGTCCCGGGTTAAGTGTGGCAAATCCCCAGCTCCAAGGCATACCGATAGTTTCTGCATCCTTACCGTTGACTTTCAAGGTCTGTAACCGATCGGTTACCAGCGCAACGACCTTGACCGCTCCCCGAGCAGAGGATACTTCCACCATATCCCCTTCTTTAACTCCAATCTTCTGGGCAAGATTCTTACTGATCTCAGCAAAAGGTTGAGGCATCAATTCATTAAGCACCGGATTATTTCTGGTGATTCCACCGGCACAGAAATGTTCAACGACAGCATAGGTTGTCAATACATAGGGGAATTCTTCCTTGGTTCCCACATTGGTAACCCCGGGCAGGAAGTTCGGGACAGGAACCGTCGGGTTCGAGTTTACATTTGGGTGCAAAACATTGTCGGTGGGGCTTTCGACAGGCTCATAGAATTCCGGTAATGGTCCGTCATTACATTGACCGGCAGGTCGCACCCCCATCGGCGGCAGACCATCGGCGGGAGGTGTTGCGGGAATTCCACTGAAATACTTGGCAGTGAAAAGTCGTCCTACTCCCTCCGGGTTCATGCGGAAAACCTGTTTTCCTTCCGGTGTATCCGGTCCTTTGGTTTTATCCGGGACATCGGGGCCATCGTTGCCTTCCCAAGAATTCTTGGCACCATCCCACCAAATAAGCTTGAGGTTCTCATCAAGAGGCTTACCGTTCATATCGCAGGAAGCACGGTTATAGAGGATGCGGATGTTACCCGGCCAGGAGAAACTCCAGTTACGATACAAACCAAGTCCTGATGGGTCTGAATTATCGCGGCGGGCCGCCAGGTTTCCGTTCCCTGTGACACCGGCATAAATCCAACAGCCTGAAGAGCCGGTGCCAATTGGGGCCTTTAAGTAGTCAGCTAAAGTTGGGAACAATTTACCGGTGGTCTCGTCATAGCCGCTGAGTTCTTGGAGAACTTTAAGGGGATCCGGATGTTCCCCATAATTCCAGCGAGCATTGAGAATCGGTGCATCCTTGGGATCGGTGCTGGTTTGATAGAGCTCTTTAAGTTTCTTGTAAATGCGATCCAGCATATCTAAATCCGGCAAGCATTCACCGGGAGGCTTCAAGGCGGGATCTTTCCACTGAATCCAGCGTCCGGAATTAGATAAGGTACCGGCTTTCTCATAAGAAAAAGCAGCCGGAAGGAGAATGACTTCCGTATTGATTTTTGCCGGATCTACTAGGAGTTTGCCGGTTGTGGGATCTTTTTCACGCCAGAATTGGGCTGTTTCGACCTCATAAACGTCGGCTATGACCAACATGTCAAGTTTAGCCAACCCTTCACGAACAATTTGCCGATTGGGTATTGATACCATGGAGTTAGAACCAAAATTGAGCAATAGTTTAAACTGCCCCGCATTGGCATATTCCCAAAGTTTTACCATGCTGTAGTTTTTCGTAGCGTTATATTTGGGCAGATAATTAAAACAATAATCGTTTTCCTTGGTAGCCTTCTCACCAAACCAAGCTTTTAGTTGCGAAACGATATGTCTTTCAAATGCTGATCCACTACGAACCAGATAACTGCGCAGGTCTTTATCTGTATGAACCGGTGCCGCCAAATAACCCGGCAAGTTATTGAAGAGATTGGCCATATCGGTAGAGCCCTGAACATTGGGCTCACCGCGGAGTGCCTGAATACCGGTTCCGGCTTTGCCTACGTTACCCAGGAGCAACTGAATAATAGCATAGCAACGAATTCCCTGAACGCCGGTTGTATGTTGGGTCATGCCCAGAGCATAAAGGATACTGCCGGGTCTGGTGTTGCAGAAAGTATCGGCGATTTCTTTAATTTTTTCCGCGGGAATACCGCTGATGTCTGCGGCAGTTTCCAGTGTATAACGTGAAAAATGTTCCTTTAGCTTACCTACGACACAGTCCGGATCATCCAAACTAGTGGCTTTTATAGGCTTATTATCTGCGTCCAGCTGGTATGCCCAGGTGTCAAAGTTGTATTTCTTGGTTTTTTCATCAAAACCGGAAAATAGTCCATCTTCAAATTTAAAATCCTTACTTATCTTATAGAGAGCGTTAGTGTGGTTTAGGACAAAATCTTCATCATAAAGCTTATTTTGGAGAATATAATTAATTATTGCGCTTAAATAGGCAATATCCGTTCCAGGGCGAATTTGAGCAAAAATATCTGCCTGAGAAGCGGTTCGGGTGAATCGAGGGTCAACTACGATTACCTTGGCCCCTTTTTCTTTGGCTTTGTTAATCCAGCGCATCGCTATAGGGTGGTTCTCAGCACAGTTACTGCCGGCAATTAAGAAGCACTTTGTATGCTGCATATCCGGCCAAGAGTTGGTCATTGCACCACGACCAAAGGAAGGTGACAAACTTGCCACCGTAGGAGCGTGTCATATACGGGCCTGGTGTTCGTTATAGGGTGTGCCGATAATCTCCGAGAATTTTTTGATGATATAGGATTCTTCATTATCGACTTCCGCTGATCCAATAACGGCGATACCATCGGCACGGTTTACGTTATAGGTTTGACCTCCGACTTCTTCCGTAGCTACCCAGGTATTATCGCGTACTTCCTTGACTTTGGAGGCAATCTTCTGGATCGCCTCGTCCCAGGAAATATCTTGCCAATCACTGGCACCGGGAGCTCTATACTTGGGCCTCATGAGTCGATCTTCCGCATGGGCAACATGACTCAGACTTGCACCTTTCGGGCAAAGAGTCCCGTTGTTTACCGGGTTGTCAGGATCGCCCTCAAGGTAAACCAGCTTCTCATCCTTGATGTGAAGCAATAAGCCGCATCCGCCGGAACAGAAGTGACAGATGCTTGGAATTTTGGTGGTTCCTTCAATTCTGAGGTTAAAGCCTTGGGCTTGGGCGATCTCAGGATCAAATCCAAGACCGGAAGCCAAGGCAAACAAGGATGCCCCGGAAAGCTTGAGGAACCCACGGCGGGTTACTTCCATTTTCTCTCCTCCTCAATTATTATCCTCTGTTTTATATCAATTCCCTCCTCCTTATAGGTGGGGAATTTTCTATAGTAAATGTAATAAAGGGAAAAATAACGGTTTTTAATGTTGTATATGTGAATTAAATTTCAGGATTGTTAAACTTTTCAACTTAATTGAAATTATAGATAACATTTTGCCATAGGGAACAGTAATTGTCAATAAATTCAGTTTAATTCAACGTTTCACAAAGTCTTTCCTTCTAAAATATAAAAACAGGCTCCGAAGAATAAGTCTTCGAAGCCTGTTGCCTATTGAAGGCCGATTTCCTCTGACGGATAAGGCGCAGGGTAAGATGCATGATAATACGGCTCAAGCTCTTCATCATCCATCATTGATTCCAGTTCAAGTTCATAGTTCTGCATAACCGCGGCTACTGTCCCCACCAAACCGAGAACTCGGAGTGCCGGACGTTTCCATACCATATAGCCAATGGCAATCCCCAAGGGGGCAGAAATGCTGAAAACAGTACGGTCGTTATGCTTGAGCTTCACTTGAGTCTGCCACAAACGGCCGACCCTGTTTTTGGTACCATTCCACACTTTGCCGACTGTTCCTCCCTCAAGGTCCAGCTCTTTCTCGCAATCTGCCAAGGCTTGGATCACATCTCCATTGGCCTTCTGTAAAGCGCGCCGCGCTTCATCGTAAGTTAAATTTAACCGGTCACACAAGATATCAACCTTCTCCAGTTCGGTCCACATCGCTTCGCTCATACTGCAAATCATCCTTTCCGCTTGGATTTTGTCCCACGCTTACCAAGCGGCTCCCCATGCTCCAGGATTTTAACCTTTTATCTAAGATTTGTTCACAATAGAATTGTGAGGTATCAAGGATCTCTTTCTTCATCCATTCATTCCAACGTAGGCGACTTAGTTTTGTTAGTTCCCCCTGGAGAAGCCGGCCCATCAGCCCCAGACTTCCCCCGCTTACCCAGCGGCCAACCATGGGGGTACTTGCCCGGGTATGGCATTGGCTGCAAACCACTCCACCGGATTCCGAACTGAAAAAGATCCGTTCACCCTGAACCTTTTGCCCACATTCTGCACATTCTTGCAAACGTGGCCGATAACCGAGGTGAGCTATAAGCTTTAAGGCATAGGCACTCTGAATAAGGGCAGGATCACTGCTTTCCATGAGGAAAAGAGCTGAAAAGGTAAGGGTAAACAATTCCGGATAGGGCTGCTCAGGTGTTGTTGCCAAATCAAGAAGTTCCGCCATTGCCGTTGCAGCCATGCTCATATCCAAGTCCGCCCACAGATGGGGAAAGCTCTCTTTGGGGCTGGCCTGATTTACCGTATCCAGGGTTTTGCCCTTATGTATTAAGTATTCCGCGTAGGTGAACAGCTGCGCACCCGCCCTTTGGCGGCTTTTGGGCTTACGCACCCCTTTGGCAACGGCTTGGATTTTCCCGTATTCCCGCGAAAACAGTGTGAGCAAACGGTCTGATTCCCCATACTCCCGGCTTCTAATCACCAAAGCATCGGCGTGGTAAACTCCCACATCCTCACCTCATAGTCTTTGTAAATATCTAGTTTCTATCCCTAAAATATTCAGCCGTTAATAAGCTGTACCCCTGAACTGGTCCCAAGACGGTCCGCTCCCGCCTCAATCAGTTGTAAAGCAAATTCACGGGTACGAATGCCGCCGGAAGCCTTAACCTTGACGGATTCCCCTACCCAGGCTTTAAGATTGCGTACATCCTCCACTGTGGCCCCCCCACCGGCGAAACCGGTGGATGTTTTGATATAATCCGCCCCTGCTGTTTTGACAATCTCAGCGGCTTTACGTTTCTCCTCTTCAGTGAGCAATGAAGTTTCAATAATGATCTTTACAATAACTCCACAGCAATGGGCTGCTTCAATAGTCCGCGAAATATCTTTTTCCACCGCTTCCCAATTTCCGGATTTCGCTGAGCCGATATTCATCACCACATCCACTTCCCGTGCCCCATGGGCTTTAGCAGCAAAGATTTCTTGGACTTTAACTTCCGTCATGGTTGCCCCTAGCGGAAAGCCAATCACCGTAGCCACCCCCACTCCGCTCCCATGCAAGAGTTTCGCTGCCGTACAAATATAAGCAGGATTAATGCAGACAGTAGCAAATTTATACTGTTTTGCCTCATGACATAAATTCACAATATCCTTTTCCGTAGCATCCGGTTTAAGTAAGGTGTGATCAATCATTTGGGGGCGTACCCCCTCAAAATTCGACATTTTACCTTTTTCCTCCTTTGCTATCACGTTCCGAATAGCCGAATTCCCGGAGACTTGCACCCCGGTTTCGCCAGTCCTTTTCGACCTTTACAAAGAGCTCGAGAAAGACCTTACTACCTAATAGGGTTTCAATATCCTGCCGTGCCAATCTACCGATCTCCCTAAGGACCCTGCCTCCTTGGCCTATGATAATTCCTTTTTGGGAATCGCGTTCAACTACGATGAGGGCTCGTACCTTAACTAAGGTCTTCTTCTCCTCTACACTTTCCACCACAACAGCAATTGAATGGGGCACTTCATCCCGTGTAAGGTGCAGCACCTTTTCCCGTACCAACTCCGCCATAATAAAACGCTCCGGTTGATCGGTAACTTCGTCTTCAGGATAATACATGGGACCCTCCGGCAGTTCCTCAAAGATCACCTTCAGAAGATCTTCCTTATTTTCCCCCGTCTTGGCGGAGATGGGGATGATCGCTAAAAAGTCTTTTAACTCGGAGTAATCTTTTATTTGCTTTAATAATTTATCTTTTTCGATTAAGTCAATTTTATTCAACAATAGGATACAAGGGGTTTTAACCTGTTTAAGATTTTCTAAAATGTACTCTTCACCGGCCCCAAAATCAACTGAGGCATCCACCATATAAAGAATCAGATCAACTTCCCGGAGGGATTCTAAAGCGGAATCCACCATAAACTCTCCCAGCTTATGCTTGGGTTTGTGAATCCCCGGCGTATCCAAGAAAATTACCTGACCTCTTTCCTCGGTAAGGATACAATGAATCTTATTCCGTGTGGTCTGGGGCTTATCGGACATAATTAAGATTTTTTGGCCAAGAAGTTGGTTAAGTAGGGTTGATTTTCCGGCATTGGGACGTCCAATCACCGTAACAAATCCCGATCGAAAATCTTTATTAAGCTCTTTATTTAGCAAATTATTATCACTTCCTCATGTTTAATCGACAGCCTCAGTGAAACAGGGGGACAGGTACATTGTTTCAAAGGGCCAAGTGGAAGATTCCCTGACTTCAATGTAATATGCCAAGGGAAACGTCCCCGTGGCTACCAGGCTTAGTCGAGAAATTCCGGCCCAAAAGAATCAGGTAATAAGGCACTGAGGCTAGTCTTCCTAGTTTGCCCTTTATCGTTGACTAAAATTACCAAACAATCTTGAGCAAATTCACGCATAACCTGTCGGCAAGCACCGCAGGGCGAGGGAAAATCCTCGGTGGGCACAGCAACCGCCACGGCCTTGAGGCTGCGTTCCCCCTGGTGGATACTCTGAAAAACGGCATTACGCTCTGCACAAAGGGTTAGACCATAACTGGCGTTTTCAACATTGGAACCGGTGATAATACGCCCTGATTCCCATAAGGTGGCTGCCCCTACCGGATAATGAGAATAGGGAACATAAGCAGCTCTATATGCTTCTTGAGCAAGTCGGACCAATTCTTGGACTTGTTCAGGGGAAATATCTTGTGTTTTTTCCACAGTAACCTTCCTTTCAACATACTGTAGAGTTACCCCATGCCGCTTCTCGCCAAATCAGACTATAGAAAATGTCTTGGTCGTGTAGCCGCAAGTGAGTAGCACCGGTGCGACCGAGTGTAGTAGCCTTGCAGTCACGTCTCAACTTTTCAGAGTAGGTGAGGGAGGAAGATAATTAAACCTACAATAACGGCAATGATGGCTGTAATTAGGACAGCACCGGCTGCTACATCCTTGGCTAGGCCGGCTAAGGAATTAAAATTAGGCTCGGCTAAATCAACGGCGATTTCTATAGCTGTATTAAAGGCCTCCGCCGTCATCACACTGCCGATGGTCAGGAGTAAAATCACCCATTCCCATCGTTCCACTTTAAGTAGTGCGGCTGCTATGATAACAATAGCCGCGGCAACCAAATGAAAGCGGAAATGCCTCTGGGTTTTGCAATTATAGAAAATTCCGCGGAAAGCGGCCCGAAAGCTTTGCCATTCAGAACTTTTCTTTTGAGATTTTGCCACATTAATCTTCCTAACTGAAACAGGGGGACAGGTTCCTCGTTTCACTTCACTTATGCATGAAACAGAGTACCTGTCCCCTTGTTTCACTATTTCACCGCAAAAGGCCGATTTGGCTCATTACTGCCTCTTCTTGTTGGCGCATTTCTACCTTTTCATCTTCTT
>NZ_CEVWNY010000015.1:0-40461 GCF_982384815.1 Desulfitobacterium sp.
GATTTCATTATTGCGGATCAGATTCTCAGGTGATTTGAGCAGATAAATGCCGAAAAGATTATTAATCAGCTTATTATCCTCAATAATATTATGGCTGGAATACAGTTTAATTCCGGCATCGGAATCTTGCAGCTTTGCACCGCTGCCCCTAATTTCAAATCCTTTTACTGTTACCCCATCCGCCTTAATGCTTAGGACATCCCCCACGCCTCCCCCATCCAAAACCGGCATTCCAAGGCCAATTAAGGACACAGCTTTATCAATGACGATCTGCCCCAGATAGGTTCCTGCCTGAACCTCAATGGTATCCCCCGGTGCTGCCCTGGCTAAGGCTTTCTGAATAGCTTCTGTACCGTGATCAGGCTCCACTGTCAGGTTTGCGGCCTTGGCAGCCATGGGGAACATCATTAACAAAAGGGTCACCCCTAACAAAAGGCCGATTTTACTCCTTTGGCAGTTCATTTTCCTTTTGCTTTTCATGTTCCTTAAACCTCCAAGCCGCCAAGAGCATTAGAACTATACCTAATCCCAGCAAATATCCCCCTGAATCGAATCCGGTATAGGTGATAAAATTCGCTAAGGTGTTCCTACCGATTATCGGGGGGGTAAAGGGGGCTATCTTGATCGCTGCCTTGGGATCCAGCTGGGTTCCGTAGGTGCGCAGCCAGTGCCATAGGTCATAGACGCCAACCATACCACCAAGAGCACCTACTCCCGCAGTCAGCCAAGCAAACCATCTCTTTTTAATCCCGGCCGTGATCAAAGCCAATAAAATCACAATTCCGCCCCAGATAGGGAGAATCTTAAACTCCGGAAAATCGTCCTCTGTGATCCACTTCATTCCAATATAGTGGTTGATATTATTGATAATATCGATTCTGCCCTCCAGCTTAGTCGGGTAAACAATCATCGCCAAGCCTTCGGGATATTGGGGGGCGATGAGATTTAAATGCCACCAGGGTAGAAAAAAGGAAATCAAAAGAATTACCCCCGCCGCCGCGAACATGATTCTGCCGATTTTATTAAGATTGCCATGGAAAAGCCCTTGTAAGACGTTTGTTTTTTTCATATAGGTCACACCTTTTCATGCATTACTTTACTATCGGGATTTTTGGGGGAGGGGTATCCATTACCCGGATACCCACCCGCCGTTTAGATTAGCAACTTAATTTTTGGGCTTGACAATGAACCAACCCTGCATTTCCTGATGGAGTGCCGAACAGAAGTTGGTACAATAGAATGGCCAGACTCCTGCCTTATCAGCGACAAATTCGAATTTTATCGTTTCACCGGGTTGGGCCTCAGCGTTCAGATCATACATGCAGATGCCGAAGCCATGGGTGATATCTTCATCAAAATCCGTATTGGTTAAATACCAAGTCACATGATCCCCTTCATTCACCTCCACATGGTCCGGATAATAACGACTGCGGAAGCCCATCTGATATACGGTAACCTCGCTCCCGTTGCGTTCAACCCGGGCATTCTCCTTTTCATAAACTGCACCGGGGCGATTAGGATCCTTATCGAAGACCTCCCAGGTTTTGATCTTATCGGCTTTAATTGTCTGGGCAAAGTGAGGCTCCGGATCAATGGGAACGTCCATGAGGATTTTCATTTTATCCGTTGTTAAGTCAATCAGTTGAGCGCTTTCCGGATGTGATGGCCCCACGGATAAGAACTTGTCTTTGGCTAATTTGTTTAGGGAAATCAGGTATTTGCCATCCGGACTGACGGTATCGCCCTCCGCCGCACTTAAGTGTCCGGGACAATAGTGAACAGGAATTTTGTCCACGATTTCGAAAGTGTCGAGCTTCCACTTGGCAATGGCACTATCGATAAATAAAGTGGTATAGGCATAACCCTTGTCATCGAATTGAGTGTGAAGAGGTCCTAAGCCAACTTCGACCTCATTTACTCTTACTTTCTCATAGTTGACAATCGGGAAACCTCTTTCTTCTCCTTGGAAATCCTTATTATTTACACATTCCATGAATTTCTCAAAGCTGAATACGGTTGCCACCGGGGCGACCTTGCCGTTGGCGATGATGTACTTCCCATCCGGTGTGACATCGACACCATGAGGACTCTTCATCGCCGGAATCAAGTAAATTGAGCCTGGGACATCATGGGGATCAATCATTTTGGCTCCATCCACCATCGTGTATTTGCCATCCTTGGCGGCCTGCTCCAGTATCTTCCAGTTAACCGCTACCACATAATCCATTTCCCGTTGGGAAGCATTGACCTCCAATAATTCATAAGCTTCTTCCGTATTATAGGTGGTGAGAAAAGCCCAGCCATCACTGACGAGCTTACCGGCATCTGATAAATCAAAAGACCACGGCGGCATCAGCACTTCCCAGCCAACGCTCATCCCGCCATTGTTCGGGTCGATGGCCACCGCCGCCAGAACACAGTGATAATCCTCCGCCAAATTCTCAATTGGAGAATAGGTCCCATAAGGAATCGGTCCGGCAAAACGGGAACCCAGCATGAAGTATTCGGAATTAGGGGTCATAAAGACGGCACTGTGTGGCCCATAAATATTGGGAAGATCGATGATTTGGCTGGTCCTGAAGCTATCCAGATCGATCCGCGCCGCTCTGCTATTGGCATTATCATTGACGAAAAGCCAACGTCCGTCATAGTCCCCCCCCGTTTCACTTAAGCAAGGATGGTGTACGTCACCCCACCTCCACTCACCAAGCATTTCCTTAGTTTCCGCTGTCCAGCCATAACCTACAGCTGATTCCGGTGTAAAGACAGGAATCGTTCTGATGCGACGCATCGAAGGCACGCCGTAGACAAATACATTACCGGAGTGCCCCCCTGAGGCAAACATATAATATTCGTCGTGCTGACCCGGTGGTACATAAGTCTTTAAGGCCGCTTGAACAACATCGTCGGGTACACCGGCGACCGAGATATTAGATCCTCCGCTGCTTGCTGTCTTGGCTACAGGATTAAGATAAGCTGACAACATCACAGCTATGATTAATCCTACCAGCAATCCGGCTAGCGAAAGCACGACCTTCTTAAAAAATCCTTTATCCACCTGTAATGTAACCTCCTTTAAATTTCTTTACTGCTTGAAGCCTCACTTTGTTCAGCTTCATCGGCTTTTTCGGCTGCACCGCCACCAGCCACGGTAAGCAAATCAAGAATCTTCGCCTTTTCCTCTGCGGTAATGTCCATCCTGGCAAACATCTCCGCCATGGTTCCTTCCGGTTTCCTTAAAAATTCTTCCAGGGTCTTGCCGAAACGACCCGGCACATCCTTATAAGCTATGGTAAGATCAGGCCCCGTCACCCCGCCGGCCACCCCGTAGTAGCTTACCTCATGACATTGGGTACAGCCTTTTTTGGGGAAGAACTCCCCTCCCGTGATATTATTAATCTGGCCGGTGCCCACTTCGCCGGTTTGCGTACCTGCCGCCTTTTGGGGCTGCAATCCGGCAGCATATACCAGCTTTACCTCGTGCTCTACAGGCAAGGCATAGTGAGGAGCAGCAATAACACTGCCCGTTATCCCGATTAAAAAGCCAATTCCCATACAAACGCCCAGAAGGGAAAGCAAGGATGCTGCTTTACTATTTGGCCCGTGTCCCGTCATTTGTTCACCCCCATCCGTTTTAAGTTGCCGATGACCTCAAAAATAGATACCAATATAGGTTAAAACTACCATGACGATCAGGGTTACTTCGGTGCCGATAATCACCCGCGCCCTCGCTTCCGGCCTGCGTGAGGTACTTTTGTCCAACCAAGGCAGCAAGATAACGGCGGCTCCTAACAAAGCCGGCACCACTAGCCCTAAAAGCTGGGGCAAAATCTTTAAAAGTCCGAAAAGCCAGAGGAAGTACCAATCGGGTTGAATATGGGCCGGGGTCATTACCGGGTTGGCCGGCGGCCCAAGTTCCTTGGGAAAAACACCGGCAATAAACAGGACAATTCCGAAAACCCCTAGGGCTACAGCTACTTCAGTGGTCAAATGATTGGGGAAAAACGGCACAGTACCGTCACTTACTTTTCTCTTTCCAGTTTCCATGGTCACACCTCCCTCTTATAAAGGACCGGAAATTCCCTGTTTACGGATCATAATAAAATGGGCAACCAAAAAAGCTATGGTAATAACCGGCAGTACAACGATGTGAATGATAAAAAATCTGATCAGGGTGTAATCGGTAATTTTGGTCCCAGCCTGACTAAGAAGGAGCAATTTGTCACCCACTAAGGGGATTGAAGCTAATATCTTTGTCCCGATAATAGCTGCCCAATAGCCAACCTGATCCAAAGGCAGCAGGTAGCCGGTAAAACAAAAGAGGATTACCAGAAGCAAGAGCAAAACACCTACCACCCAGTTGAACTGACGGGGCGGCTTGTAGGAGCCGGTGAAGATAACCCGTAAAAAATGCAGTACCACCATGATCATCATGAGATTAGCCGCAATGTTATGCACCGAACGCAAGGCCTTGCCCATGAACACATCATTATTGATGAACATTACGCTTTGGTAAGCGCCCTCCATCGTTGGCTTATAATAAACCGCCAGGACAATCCCCGTGAAAACCTGAACCAAAAACAACAGGAACGCAATACCACCAAAGCAAAAAATAAAATTTCGGGCATGCTTGGGGACAGGGTGTGCAGCCATCTCCCTCAGCATTTCCTTCAATTCTACCTCTTTTGACTCTATTGCCACTAAACCACCCCCTCTTGCACCATAATATAACCATCTTCTACCCAGGCCTTTAACCGTGCTAAGGCTTTAGGCGGGGGACCCTTGACAACATTGCCTTCCTCATCGTAGATTCCGCCATGACAAGGACATTCGAATTGCTTCTCCGCCTCATTCCACATTACCGTGCACCCCAAATGGGTACAAACTCTGGAAAAAGCTTTAAACTCATTACCCTTTTTAAAGATAATGGCAGGAAAACCATCATAAACAATTTCTTTAGGCTTCGTAAAATCTGCATCTTCTTTAAAAATTGCCATTTTAGGAGGCACAGGCTTTAACGCATCAGGGGGGTCGAACATCTTGCCTACTGCCACGGCCGGTACCCCTACACTTAAAACCAAGGGCACGCCGGTCAGAATCCCCAAAAATCGACGTCTGGTTATTTCCTCTTTACTGTTCTCCATCTACGTCACCTCCCTTACCGTCAAGCACCAAAACCCTCCAGGTATAAACGGAAAAGGCAGCTGTCCAACAAATTAGCCCCGAAAAAATTACTACCCAATAGGCATTTTCCGCTGTCCAGCTTCTGGCAAGCATTAGGACAAGGCTCAGGGAAGCCCAGATGCTCAGAGTCAGAATTACAAAGCCTTCTTTGATACCCTCTTTCTCAAAGAAATCCAACTTTATCCCCCTTTCGGATAGGTTTCCTCCAGATATTGCCGAATCTGCTCTTCCTCTTCCGGCTGGATAAAGGCGCCATAACTTTTCATAAGGTCGATTATTTCCGGCCAGGAGGATGAGCCTTGAAAGTTCTGGACCCTATCGGCGCCATGGCAGGCCGTACAGGTCGATTGGAAGGCAAGATATCCTTCCTGGTTAGCGGCACTTGCTTCTTTGACAGTAGGAATCGCATAGGTTGCAACAAGGGAGAAGCCTATTACCATACCGACAACGATCATATTCAGTCCGAAAACCTTGCTTAACTTTTGCTGCAAAATACCCCCTCCTTTCTATCAAGCTTGAACTCCTTTCGAAGTAGACACAGGGGTTTCTTTTTGGAATATAGGAACCAGACCATCAACTACCAATAATCCTCCTAAAAGATAAAGTACTTTGGCTGTGGTGTGGCATTCCATAGGACTCATGCAGACCCCAATACCCAAATTTGTCGGCAGGATAATCGCGACCACCCCGAGAACAGCCAGGACTATCCCTAAGCTTTTTTGGGCAACCAAGCTCTTATTAAGCAGATAGACCAGTGAGACAAACATAATGACGATGCCCAGAAATACCTCCGCTTGGCCGGTATAGTGACAACGCATATGCACCATTTTTCCAGTATTTGTTTCCAATAATCTCTGGCAAACCGGTGCCAATTGGAACGGTGTAAGGGCAATCAATAGGCCTAAGAGAGCGCCCAAGCCACCCGTAATTCTATGAAGTTTTTTTCCCATACTTATTACCTCCAAATAAATTGCTTATAACTCAAGGATTTTTTTGATTTAACCCGCCAGCAGCTGCCCGTTTTTCAGGCGGTAGATTTTCCCGGCATAGTTCGCCAATAGAGGATCGTGGGTAACTGCTACGACAATCTTGTTTTTTGCCGCCTGCGCCATTAACCACTCCCCGATGAAGGTTCGCCTTTCTTCCTCCAGCTCCGCTGTCGGCTCGTCAAAGAGGATAATTTCCGGGTCATTAACCATCGCCCTGGCAAGAGCAACCCGACGTCTTTGGCCCCCACTTAGTTGATAGGGTAAAAAATCCGCCCGTTCTGCTATGCCCAGCTGTTCCAATAAAAGAGCAGCCCTTTTTCGATCATCCCCCTTTTTACTGCCATTTCGCTGTAGAATCCAAAGGGGCAGCATCACATTCTCAATCACCGTCAAGGTGGGAAGCAGGTAACACATCTGGAACATAAAGCCGATGATCCGTCTCCGCAATTCCGCCAATTCCTTTTCCCCATATCCCAAAAGGGATTGTCCGTCCAGATACAGTTCCCCTTGGGTGGGGCGCAGCAAGCAACCGAGAATGTACAATAACGTGCTTTTGCCGCTGCCGGAAGGGCCGTGGATCACAAGGGCATTGCCACTTTTAATTGTTAAATCAATATTCCGTAAAGGTGTAACAATCTCCCCCGCCCCATCCTGATAGTGATGGGTGATGTTTTTCAAGGTTATTTCCACGAAAGGCCCTCCTTACTTCATCTCGCCTTCAGTCAAGGCAACGATTGGATCCATTCCTGCGGATACCCTGGCCGGCCAGAAAGCGGCTATAGCGCAGACCAAAAGTACCCCCATAATCACGCCCAGCAATATCAAGCTCAGCAGACCTGTAGACGGTAAGAGAAATGGAAAATTACTGTGACTCCTGATGACTTTCTCCAAATAATAGACCATTCCGCAGCCCGCCAGGCAACCGAACAGCGATCCCGCCAGTCCTAAACAACCGGTTTCCAGCATAACCAGCCTAAAGATACCGCTTCTTTCAGTACCCAAGGCGCGTAGGATGGCTAATTCCTGCTGCCTTTCCATGACCAATGAAGAATAGCGGGAGGATAAGGAGGCTATCGTTATCCCGCAGATAATCAAAAGCATTAAACGCAGAATTTCCTTAATTACTGTCAACTGCTCCTGTAATTCGCGGAATAACCTCCCGGCTGTCACCCCCTTTACACCTGCGATCTTGGCAATGCTTCCGGCAATCGCTTCAGGGTCGGCCCCATCAGCGGTCTTAATCAGAATTGCCGATATTAAGCCGGCGGGGTCCCCTTCCTTCTCCCAGTACATTTGCAGGTACGGACTGGCCCCGGCAAGTCTGCGAGCCGTTTCAATCGGGACAAAGATGGTTCCATCGATGCTGCCCCCCATTGGCCTTAGGTAACCCGCCACGTCAAAGGCCTTGCCCAAAATCACCACCCGGTCGCCCAAAAACGCCGGTACCTTTCCACCCACAATCACCTCATTAGGTTTTAAAGCTCTTCCTACGCCTGCCGCTAATAACCTATCGACAATAAAATCCGTTTCCGGATCATAGCCCACCAGCCGATATTCCTCCGGAAGACTGCAGCAGCTTTGGTTAAGGGTTTGGCTGAAAAACTGAGCTGTTGCCGCTTCAACGCCGGGGATTTCCTTTACCCTCGCCATAACCCCGGCTTGAATATAGCTATTGGCAGGTACCCCGGTGAAGAGGACCTGACTCGGCTCGAAGTCGGCATCCGCCGGGATAACCAAGATGTCCGCCCCTAAATTGTCTACAGTGTTTTTCCCTCCTTTCTCAATTCCCCAGACCAAAAGTATGCCCGCAGCCAAAGCGGCGGTGCCGGCGGCGACAACAAAGAACGTCAGGACGCTCTGCCAGGTCCGCCTTTTCACATTCCGCCAGATCAGTTTGCCAAACACCCTCCTCCACCTCCGATTTGAAATCTAAGCCGCTGTCTTAATCTAAATGCAAAATATGTGCCACTTGAAACAAACCTGGATAATAGCGGCATTTAGCGGTATTCGTCCTTTCTATAGCAAAGTCACAGCAAAGATTGGGACATTATCGCCACAACGGTGTCCCATGAATTCCTCACGTGCTGTTGAATATTGGTTCAATCCTATCAGACCTATTCTTAATTGTGTCTATTTTTAGAAAAAACTCTTTGTACGCAGCCGCGAAACTTTACAAGGACCAAGCCCGCAATAATTATCGCTGATGCAGCACAACTTTGGCATGACTTGCAATTTCCGCTGCATCCACTACGTTGTAAAGGAACCAAAGCCGCACTCAAACCGATAGCAGCACCGAATAGATTCTGTTTAACACGATTACTGATATTGCAGAATTTATTTCTTATTGTATGAAGCAAATTGACCTCCTCCTATTTACTAGCAACTGGAGTTGTCTTATCCTCTAATTGAATATGTTTATGGGACTCTGTAATTCCATTACCGTAACTTAAAGCTCCCAGAGGACATACCACTACACAATCAAGGCAAACATTACACGAATACGGACTAACCGATATCCCTTTCCCTTGATCCGTTTTAGTAATGGACCACATGGGACATGCTTTAATACAAGAGCCACAGCCATTACACTTTGAACTATCGTACTTAAGCTTATAAGTAAATTTCAGCTTTGAGCCGATTGCATAGAACAAGGATTGAATAGTTCCTATGGGACAGCCAAAGCTGCACCAGCCCCGTCCTCCCTTTATAAACAAACCAAAAAAGACAATCCAAATTATTGTTGTAATAATCACCGTAGTGCTCCAATAGGCCAAAGCCTGCAGATCGCCGGTCAGCCCGCTGATAAATCTCTGAAAAATACTAAAGTTACAGAAAGCACAGCAGACACTCCCGCCTAAAAACGGAGTGAGAAGGAAACCTGCCAAAAACCCATAGCGAATTGGGGTTGGATTTACTTTTCGTGAAAGATCAATTTTGAATCGATCCGGTACTAATTTGCTTAAATACTCGGTAAGTGCTCCAGCCGAGCATAACCAACCGCAAAAAAGCGGTCCAAAGAAGAAGGCTATCACAATAACCACTACGAAACTAAGATAAAGAGGATCAGCTACAATGCGATACCGGTCTGAAGAATCAAAAAGCCAATTAAGCGGCATCCGCATGCATAAACTATGAACATCACTTGTTGTAGGATTATTTGTAATCGACTTCACAACCCGGACAAATACAGCAAATGGTGCATAGAAAAGGAAAATCCCCAAAATATATGTGCTTAGGCGCAGCCAAAAGTGTTTCCTTTGCTTTCTATCCCTATCTGAATAATGACAACCAGACATTAATCAATCCTCCTTTTTTAATCCCAATATTCAGGGTGCACAACAATCCTTATTGCCACCAGAAGCCGCGTTCGTATTAACAATTTTTATCGGAACATATCCAAGTTGTTCTTTTGTGGTATAATCTAGGACATTTAAGGTCCCATTATATATCTCTGGGAGGTCGGATAATTCCTTAGAAACATCAAGATACATATCAAAATTAACTTTTTGACCCGGTTTTAAGGGACGATTTAAAGTATTGCTTTTTTCATCCCAAGCATCATCCTTAACATTCATTCTCACCAGTAAGGAATTATCCGTTAATTCAAACTGCAAATTATAATCCTTATTACTTTTATTGGTAATCGCATGAGACTTTACTTCAATAAGATTAGGCTGCAATAACTTCTTCAGAAGACCTTGCTCGTTAAGATTTACTGTAACCGTTTTAACCTTCCCGGTGTCTTTCTGCGGAAGGTTTAAGTTGAAAGACCCTCCATCGCTTATACTGCTCCGATAATAACCCGCACCTAAAACCAGGCCCAGACTGAGTGTAAATAGGATCATGGTCATGACGAATTTCCGGCCTTTTTGCATTAACGTTCTCCTTTCAATTCCAATCGTATCCTAAGTGTTAACTTCAGATTGAGCATAATTTCTTATGACAAAGCAAATTGCAACCTCCTTTCTCAATTCCCCGGACCAAGAGTATGCCACCCCCTCCACCTCTGATTTGAAAGACCGTCCCCTCACTAACAAATGCAAAATATATGCCACTGAAAATTAACCTCTAACATGGTGACATTTGTCCTTTTTATATCAAAATAATTCAACAGCACAGCAAAAACTGGGGCATTGTCGTCCCGCCATGTCCCATGAACGCCCCCATGCTTTTGAATATTTCGTTTTGTCAGTTGAATTTTCGCCAAAATCCCACAAAAACCCAAAGAAAAACCGCACCCTAACCTTAACTAAGGTTGTGGTACGGTTTTTGCAACCAACCTATATATGGGAAGCTAGGTAGTATTAACCCCGATGAACTAAAAAGCCAACAGGAGGGAGGAGGTCGCGGATAACGGATTGTATTACGCCAATAATTTTCAGTAGAGTAATTGAATTCTCAGTATGTAACTTAAAGGAGGTCAAAGCTTTGTTTAAAAAATCAATCAAAATAGTTTTAAGTATTATTACAGTAATCGCCTTAACCGGCTCATTAACAGGGTGTGCACGGAGCCAAGCTACTCAGCAACCGGCCCCGTCTACCGGTGCAAAAGAAGTTGAAACTTTTAGCCAAACCTTTGAATTAAATCAAATCGTCGATCTAGGAAAGATGAAATTACGTATCCTCAATGTGAGCTTGGTAAAAAACACTGATCCTTCACCAGATGCTGCAAAGGGCAAAATCGCTCTAGCTGTTGAAATCGGCAATACATCCACGGAAGAGGTTTTGTTTCATCCGGATGAGTGGCAGGTCGTCTTCGATACCGGGGAGACAAGCACTCCGGATTTGACACTTTCCTCAAGTCTCGGCGGTACCTATCCTCCCCGTCAAGTCCAACAGGGTTTTATTACCTTTTCCGTCAACGAATGTGAACCCGACACCCTTAAGGAACTAAAACTGAAGATTCCTACCCCCACCGACAAAGATGGACAAACGGGAACTATTGAGCATGATATTTCCTTGACCAAACTAAAATCCTAAAAGATTCAGAGCCGATGTTTATTGATCAGCCTGTGGATTGTTTTGCGATCAATACCGGCCGCTTGAGCCGCTTCCGTAATATTCCCATTATGCCTACCCAACAGATCCTTTAGATACTTTATCTCAAACCTGCTTACCCAAGCATCCTTAGCTTCATGGAAGGATAAAGAAAAGGGGAAACCCCGCTCATCAAGAATTCCGCCTGTAGCTTGGGTAACCTCCGGCGGCAGATCCCGGACCTCGACTATTTTTGTCGAACAAAGCGAAACCGCTCGTTCTACGACATTGCGCAATTCCCGGACATTACCGGGCCAAGTATAATTGACCATCTTCTGCATGGCCTCACGGCTAAAACCGGTAATTTCATCATTAATCTTTTTCGCGTACTTTTGGCAAAAGTGGTTTACAAGCAACGGAATATCCTGCTGTCGTTCCCGTAATGAGGGCAGCTTTAAGGTTATGACATTGATCCGATAAAGCAAATCCTCGCGGAATTCTTTATTCTGGACAGCGATGGCCAAGTCACGATTGGTAGCCGCCACAATCCGCATATCAACCTTATGTTGATGGTTGCCCCCTACTCTCCTAAAGGAATATTCCTCTAAAGTCCTTAAGAGCTTAGCTTGTAAAAGCGGCTTCATCTCACCGATTTCATCTAAGAATAATGTACCACCGTCTGCTAATTCCAGTAATCCCGGCTTGGTCTTATTGGCCCCGGTGAAGGCACCCTTTTCATAACCAAATAACTCACTCTCTAAGAGGTTTTCCGGTAAAGAAGCACAATCCACCGGAATAAAAGGTCCGGTAGCCCGTTTGCTGTTGGCATGAATAGCACGGGCTATCATTTCTTTACCCGTGCCGCTTTCGCCGATAATCAAGGTCGAAGCATCGCTTTTGGCCATTTTGCCAATGGTAGCAAAGATATGCTGCAGCCCGCCATTGGCACCGATGATATTCTCAGTTTTTACGACCTCCTTGAGCTGGGTGCGCAGCAGCATGTTTTCTTCCTTTAACGCCATTTGCTTGAGAGCCTTATTGATTGTCAGCTGCAGTTGGTCAAGGGAGAAGGGTTTGGGAAGATAATCATAAGCTCCCTCCTGCATGGCCCTTACTGCCGAATCCACCGAAGCATAACCGGTTATGACAACGACCATGGCGTCGGGAACGCAGTCTTTAACCTTAGCCAATACTTCAAATCCGTCACATCCAGGCATTTTAAGATCGGTAATCACAAGGTCCGGCTGGATCTTGCATATCTCCTCCAAAGCCACAAAACTATCTTCAAAGGTAAGGCATTTATGGCCCATGCGTGTAATTACGCGGGCGTAGGTATCCAGCATATCCGGCTCATCATCTATGATAAAAATACAGCGTTTATTGTCCAAGCTTTGCTTCCTCCTTTATCGATACCGGTAAAATAATGCTAAAACAAGTGCCTTCTCCGTATACGCTATTGAATTCCATAGAACCGCCATGTTCCTTGATAATCGCTAAACTCGTCGGTAGGCCGAGCCCTGTACCCAACTGTTTTCCCTTGGTACTGAAAAAGGGGTCGAATATCATATCCTTATGCTCCTCCACTATCCCTTCCCCATTATCCTGAATATCTACTTGTACCATGCTGTTACCCGGCATATAATTTGTCCGCATGGTTATCGTTCCGCCATCCGGGAGCGCATCCTTGGCATTAGTTAAGAGGTTGACCAAAACCTGTTCCAGCAGTTCGGGACTTCCGTTAATCAGCGGAGTACTGTTCAGCTCCAAACGAATGTCTATGTTTTTTTTAGCGAATTGCCTTTCCATCCACCTTACTGTATCCTGAATCAATTGTCCAGGATCGATAGCAATATCCTCTGTCTTGATCGGGCTGGAAAAAGACAGTAAGCTGCGGGTAATAAAGGCAATCCGCTCCGTATGCTTTTTAATAACCAGGAGATCTTGGAGCATATCCGCGGGTATCCTCTCCTCGAATTCCATGAATAGCCACTCCAACCTTGACAGAATTATCCCCGTCGGATTGTTGATCTCATGAGAAAGATTAGCTGCCAGCCTGCCGGTAGCAGCTAACTTCTCCGCAAACACTAACTGTTCCTGCATTTTTTTCAGTTCCGCAATTTTATTGATTAGTACTGAGTTAAGCTGGGAAATCTCTCGATTAGCATTTTCCAGGTTCTTCTTCTCTTGGGCCAATCTGTTATAAAGCTTTGAACGCTGAACAGTTGCTGCCACCTGATTGGCAATCGCCAGAAGCAATTCTAAGGAGTCACGGCTGAGCTGATCATTATCGATGCCCTTTAAGGTAATTACACCAAACATATCCGCCCCGGCTATGAGAGGTACGCAAATATGTGAACGCTTGGTTTTCGAGCAAGCTGTTCGATCGCGGCAATCCTGACCTGGACAACAGTGATGGGGTTGCCCCTGCTCTAAAATCAGCGGAAGCTGGTCCCTATAGACCTTGCATTGACTGGCATCGGCTTGGCAATAATTTACCCGCTTATTGTCGTAAAGGTTGATATTGCTGATAAAAGGCGCAAAAATCTTATCCATTTCCTTTTGAATAATCGGCAGCATATTTTCAATATTTAACGGCAAATAGCCGGTAATGTTATTAATTTTCATTACAGCATCAAGGGATTCTTTAAGTTGTTCAACAGCCATTAGAATCACCTCTTGCTGCCCGAATTAGTGCCGCCAGATTCTCTGCCTTGGCATCCAAGGGCAGTTCACAGCCGGAGCTTAGGATAAATCTGACCGTGGCGGGAACGGAACTAATAAGCTCGCGGCTCTGAAGATATATTTCACCTGGCTTTTTATTTACAAAACTATAGGGTTTAATATTGCCGGCAAGTACCAGACTCGGTGCCTCCTTCATAGCTTCCTCCAGGGATACTTCATAATCGATTAGTGCCAGATCTACCTGGGCCGAAGAATAATAGTGCAAAATACTTGTTGTGTTGCCGGTGATTATTAGCCATGCTGCTAGGGAGCCGGCTCTTTTTAGCTTATTAAAAATACTGTGAAAATGTGGCAACAAGTATTGACTGAAGATATCGGCGGGGATGACACTGGGTGAAGCACAAGGATCTATGAGAGCAGTAATGTGAACACCGGCTTCTAATAAAGCCAGAGTATATTGTAAGCAAACTTGAGAAGTAAACACCAGCAGAGCTTGGAAATCTTGTGGTGAGTCGATAATCAGATACAGGAGGTTCTCTAGGCCCATTAATTGACTGGCAATACTCATGGGCCCAAGGGCAATGCCAATGATCGGCACATCATTGCCTAAATCTGCTTTGAGGATGCGGGCGGCCTTCAACAATTCCGGCATTCGACCGTCTTGATTGGGATCAGGTAAGGAAAGCTTTTTTAAGCTTCGTTTATCCTTACCAAGATGTTCCGCCATATATGGATAAGCATTCTCGGGGAAGCGGACTTTAGAGCCTAAAGCTTCCGCTTCTACACAGTTATCTCCATAAACGAAAACGGCATCATAACCGAATTTCCTTTGACAATTTAACTGGCACTGAGCAATATACTCCCCGCTCCGGAGGTATCTTCTTAGACTTATCCCTTGGGAAGTAGCCGCATAACCAAATACCAAGGGCATACATAGGGTATGGCTACCGGTTTTGCCCGCGAGAACTGATGTCAAATTATGTAACACAGTCATTTTCTTCCTCCTCCTCCTCTAAGGATTGAAGAAATCTGATTAACTCAAAGGCATCGTTTATAACCATATCCACATTGCAATCCTCTCTTGTAGCTTGTTTTACCGCCGCACCACCGGCGATCACCATAATATCCTGGCGGTTCAGGTTCTCTTCATTGAGTTGCCTTTTTATCTCCCTAATCGCCGCCGCTGTAGAGAAAATGAGACTGCTAATCCCGATAAAATTTGCTTTTTCCTGAATAGCCGTTTCTACAAATTGGGCCGGGGGAACATCTTTACCCAAATCTATTACGCGATAACCGATGGTTTTTAAAAGTGTAACAACAATATTCTTACCCAAATCGTGGATATCCCCTTGAATTGTACCCATAACAAAAGTGCCCTTTGGCTTATACAAGTCAATGCTACTCGGTTTCTTCGCTATCTCCGGGCAAATTACCGTGTCCACAACCTCTTTCATTGCCCTGGCGGCTAGGAGAATTTCCAAAAGGTTAAACTGGTTTAAGCAACATTTTTCATCCAAGGAGCAAAGAGCCTTTGTAAGTCCCTCCTCGATGACTTCTTTAATGCTGTAACCACCGATAACCAATTCGTGAGCAATAAGAACGGACTCCTTGGTGTCACCATTTGTGACATATTCAACTAAGTCATTCAGATCACGCATCTTCATCCCCCCTTGCTTGGAAATAAAAGAATCAAGGTTCACAATAATTACACAATAACTTCACGGTATTTTCAAGAAGATATTTCCATTCTATATCATTTTATTTTAGAACAGGCATCAGTCTTACTAAGTAGTTTGTTATCGGGAAGGAGGTAGCCCTAATTGTTGGGCTACCTCCTTTTTAATAGTATTAAGCTCTTAGAAGCGGTTTAGCTCCCCTTCCTATGAAGAGGTATGCCTTGATGTCTACGGGTTAATCACCCGCACTTGGAATATCCGCAGTGGGTGCAGACGACGCAGCCGCTCTCATGGTTAATGGCCATGCCGCACTCGGGACAGGCATTGCCTTCGGCAACAGTGGTGCGGGTCTTTTGCGGTACGGTGATGGATGCACTCTTAGTTTGGACGGGTTTTTCTTCGGCTGTAACCTGAGCAGAAGCGGTCCCTTGGGGCTTGGCAGTTCCGAAATTGCCATTAGCCTTGCCTAATTCTACATGCTCTTTGATAACGCGCGCAATAGCATCTGGGCAGGAGGTAACATTGACTCCTTCCCGGCGGATGCATGCCGGGCAACGGATGCCTTTGACTTGCTCGATAATGGCGTCCACGGAGATACCGGAACGAAGAGCGATGGAGATTAAGCGGGCAGTAGCTTCAGACTGGGAGGAACACCCTCCCGCCCGGCCGGTGTTGGTAAAGATCTCGCAGATTCCCTTCTCATCAGCCATAACACTGACATAGAGGTTGCCGCAGCCGATGCGGATCTTCTCGGTAACACCTGTGGTTCTGGTGGGACGGGGACGGGGTAAGACGGTGTTCACTTCCGGAATGAAGGGCACTTTAGGAATGACCGGCTCCTCGGGATCCTTATCCGCTTGTCCCTTGGCTTCTTCCGCCTTCTTGGTGATTCCGGTGGAAAGAACCTGCTCTTCCCGGCTGCCATCCCGATAGACGGTCAAGCCTTTACAGTTAAGCTCATAGGCCAGTTCATAAGCCTTGGCAATATCTTCGCGGGTAGCCTCATTAGCAAAATTAATGGTCTTGGAGACGGCATTGTCCGTGTACTTTTGGAAAGCGGCTTGAATACGGATGTGCCATTCGGGATCGATCTCTTGAGCAGTGATAAAGACCTCCTGAACCCAATTAGGAACTTCTGAGAAGCCCAGAACGGTGCCTTTCTCGGCGATCTTGCGCATCAGCTCCGGAGAGTTGAACCCATATTCTTCAGCTAGGCTTTGGAAGATGGGGTTGACCTCGATCAAGGGAGTCCCATCCATAACGGTCTTGGTATAGGCCACGGCAAAGAGAGGCTCGACACCGCTGGAGGCACCGCAGATCATGGAGATGGTTCCGGTGGGGGCAATGGTGGTTAAGGTAGCATTGCGCAAGGGGCGGACACCATCATAGATGGACCCTTGATAATTGGGGAAGTTCCCTCTCTCTTCAGCAAGCCGCTGGGATTCCAGGCGGGCTTCCGTCTGAATGAAATTCATGATCTTTTCGGCATATTCCACCGCATCCTCTGAGGCATAGGAAGTTTGCAGGAGGATCAGCATATCGGCAAAACCCATAACCCCTAAGCCAATCTTACGATTGCCTTTGACCATCTCTTCAATAGCGGGGAGCGGATAGGAATTGGCCTCAATAACATTATCCAAAAAGCGTGTTGCGGTCCGGGTTATCCTGCTTAAGCGCTCCCAATCAATGACTACTTTGCCGTTTTTCTCGGCGACCATAAGCTTAAGGTTAATCGAACCCAAGTTACAGGCTTCGTTAGGAAGAAGTGGTTGCTCGCCACAAGGATTGGTGGCTTCGATCTCGCCCAGTTGGGGGGTAGGGTTGTCCCGGTTCAGACGATCAAGGAAGATGATACCCGGCTCGCCGTTGCGCCAAGCGTGATCAACGATCTTCTCAAATACATCGGGAGCATAAAGCTGTCCGGCCACTTCCTGATTATGAGGGTCGATCAGGTTATAATGGCGTTTTTCTTTGACCGCCTGCATAAACTCTTCCGTAACCCCTACGGAAATATTGAAATTGGTGATCTCCTTACTATCTTCTTTGCAGGTAATGAATTCAAGAATATCCGGATGATCCACCCGCAGATATCCCATATTCGCTCCGCGGCGGGTTCCCCCTTGCTTGACTGCTTCCGTAGCGGCGTTAAATACTTTCATAAAGGAAACCGGGCCGGAGGCTACGCCGCCGGTGGAACGGACAGTGCTGTTTTTCGGCCGGAGGCGGGAGAAGCTAAAGCCGGTTCCTCCACCGGATTTATGAATAATCGCCGCGTTTTTAATCGCATCAAAAATATCTTCCATACTATCATCTACAGGCAATACAAAACAGGCACTTAGTTGACCCAGGTCACGTCCTGCATTCATCAAAGTCGGGGAATTGGGCATGAATTCCAACTTGGCCATCATCTCGTAGAAGGCTTTGGTCAGCTCTTTGACTTCTTTTTTCCCTTTGCCGAATTTCTCTTCCACTTGGGCAATCACGGCTGCCACCCGGTAGAGCATATCTTCCGGGCTCTCACAGACTTTGCCGTTTTCCTGCTTCAAATAGCGCTTCTCTAAGATGACCCGGGCATTGGGCGTAAGATTGGCTTTGGCCCAAGTTTTTGGTGCTGATTCTTCGAAACTCAATTAAATCCCCAACTTTCTCACAAAACTTTACACTTAAGAGCAGTCTCTTAAGCATTTATGAACAATCCCTTTAGTATTTCATCTTATATTTTGGCGGAAATTCGCTAATTTTAGGATAGGTCCTCAGACCCAATTTTCCCAGTCTTAGGAACTATAAAGAAAACCTTTCTCTATAGAAGATTTGGCTATCCCTCGAAGGCACTTCTCATTCTCAAGCGATATCCTTAGTTGCCTTAAAAAAGATCCTTCGCAAATGCTCAGGATGACAAGTAGTTTAGGTCTTTGTCATACTGAGGGTAGCCGAAGTATCTTTACTGCCTAAACTTTAGTTATATCTTTCCCTTTTTTTCCACCAACTCGTGTAGTTCCTCTAAAAACCGCTGAACATCCTTGAATTCACGGTAGACTGAGGCAAAGCGTATGTAGGCTACTTCATCCAAATGGACTATGGAGTTCATCACTGCCTCCCCGATTGCTTTGCTGGGGACTTCCCGCTCGTGGCTATTGCGTAAGGTTTTCTCAATTTCATAGACCATATCCTCAATTTGATCTATGGAGACCGGCCGCTTCTCACAGGCCCGCAAAATCCCCGCCTTTAGTTTTCCGCGGGAAAATTCTTCCCGTCGCCCATCTTTCTTAACAACAATCAGTGGCATGTCCTCATATTTTTCAAAGGTCGTAAAGCGTCTCGAGCAACGCTCACATTCCCTGCGCCGGCGCACAGCCGTCCCTTCTTCCACTTGCCGGGATTCCAGGACCTTAGTCTCGTTATTCCCACAAAATGGGCAATGCAACTCCACACCCCCTACATATAGTGTCTAATCTATGATAGCAACACTAGATATGGGATGTCAAAAGTCTGTACATCCTTATTTACCCCTTTGCCCCCTTTTTAGGTCCCTTATCCCCTTTCTCACGCTTTCCTATGGACTTGTCCATAAAATCATTCGACAAACAAACTTGGCTTCCACCGTGGGCACATCAAAGGCTAAATGTGACAATAACCCCTTGCCCTTAACACCCTTGACACGCCCCTTGGCAGGCCTGTCTTTGTCTTGTTTGATTTTCTGCAAAAAAAAGCAGGGTACGTTTTCGTACTCTACTCCACAAAGAACTTAATTACATCTTTCTTAACTTAATGACATTGGGTTTTTGCCCCGCTTATTTTCTACTTAATTTCTAATTCTATCAACTCTTTATATAATTCCTTTCGCCGGTCGGCAAGGAAGAAGCTGTCGCGCATTGACTCACGTTCTACGGTGCGCAGGCGGTTGATTTTCTCCGCGGATAGGGCCTGCACCAAAAGCCCTTCCCGTTCCGCGAGAGCTTCGCCAAGAATTTCCCCCTTCGGCCCGAGGACCAAGGCACCGCCACTGAATTCCTTACCCTTGCCGTTAGGGCCAACCAGATTACAGGCCCCCAAGTAAACGGAATTATCATAGGCTCGCGCTCCAAGGTAGCGAAGCCAAATCTCTTTTCGATCCCCGGAGACTACAGGGGAAGCATGAGGTGCAAAGAGGACCTCTGCGCCCTTTAACGAATAAATGGAAGCCATTTCCGGAAAGTGCCAATCCCAGCAGATTCCTACCGCAAAACGTACTCCCTTTCCCATAAATACAGGAAACTCGGACCCCGGGCTAAAAAACTCCTTCTCGCTGCGACCGAGATGGACTTTTCGGTAAACTGCGGGCTTCTGATCAGGAAAAATAATAAGATGAGATAAATACGGATTCCGACCCTTTCCAATCTGTTCTACTAAGCCAACAAGCATAATAAGCTTGTAATCATTTGCACATTCTTGGAGTTTCTTAAGCGCCGGACTATCTAAGGAGTCTCCGATTTCCCGGGCATTCCTTGGTGAATATCCATGTAGTGCACTTTCGGGAAAACAAAGAATCTCCACTCCTCGCTGAGATGCCTCTCCTGCATACTTTATAATGGTGTTCAAATTTGAACGTGTTTCACCCACCCGGGCTTCCATTTGAACTAATCCGATTCGTTTATCCTCTTGCATTCCAACCTCGCTTATCCGGAAATTGCCTTGTGTTTACCCTGAAAGGCAACCAGTTTGGAACAGTAATTCTGAGTTAATATTTCCTTAAGAAGCTTCGTATTATGCAAGAAAGTAATAAAGGAGCGCTCCTGCATTGTTTGGGGAGATTGGGCAAGGGTCAGAATATTTAAGGGTCGAAAAACCGGCCCATCCTGAATCCGCAAAGCCTTGAGAAGTCCTTGGTCACATTCCCGGCGCACCGTCAGGGCAGAGATAATTGTGATCCCAAGTCCTGCACAGACCACTTGCTTAATGGCTTGGGTGCTTCCTAACTCCATGGAGATATTTAATTTGCCAGGATCAAGACCTCTTTCCTCTAAGGCCATCTCCATAACCTTACGGGTTCCTGAGCCTACTTCCCGTGTAACGAAGCGTTCCTGAGGTAAATCGGCTAAGGCAATACTATCCCGCGTGGCCCAAGGATGGAAATAAGGCACCACGACCACCAGTTCATCTTGCCAGAATTTATCTAACACAACTCCCTTATGCTTGGGTTCGGGACCCTCAATAAGGCCGATATGAATTTTCCCTTCCAGTACATCCTGATCAATCACTTCCGTATTGGCGATCTTTACTTTAAAATCAACATCGGAGCCCTGGGTGGATAAATAGGCAAGGATGTGCGGAAGCACATATTCGCCGATGGTTAGGGTGGCACCCAGATGGATTTCGCCACGCCGGTCTTCATCCAACTCGCTCACAGAATGTTGGGCTTTATCTAAAATGTTCAGTATCTCACAAACATGACTGTAAAAAACTTCTCCTGCTCTTGTGAGACTGACTCCCTTATTGGTTCGGTTAAAAAAACGAGCATCATACTGACTCTCTAAATTTTGGATCTGCAAACTAATACTCGGTTGACTCATATGAAGCCTCTTAGCCGCAAGTGTGATGTTCTTCGTGTCGGCAACCTCTTTAAAAACGATAAACTGTTGCTCAAACATAAATATACCTCCTTTAACCTAAAGAACTCCCCACAATCGAGTATAATCCACCTTTAGGATATATTCATTATCACGAAAGCCGTGTTCCGCCAAAAGTCCTGTTGCATCATTAAAATCAAATGATTCCGTCTCCATGAGAATATGATCCTTCCACCCGGTGACGGCCCAGTCATCATGGGCTGACCGTAGAATTTCCATCATTGCGGCAATCCGTTCAAGGCGATGGGTTAAGAATCGATTAAGATTACGGATTGCCTCAGGTGTTACTTCCTTTGCATTAAGGATATTCTGAAGAGGAGGTTTTTCACCGGGCCGCCATTCTTTTAATTCAAAGAAAAAGAAGAAAAAACGTGCTCGTTGAACGCAGGTTACATTGTCGGGGTGCATTACGTTCATCTCCCTTTTGTAATTTCGAGTACATACCTATTATAATCTATTCTTATGAAATTTTGGACAAGAAATTCATTCATTTAAAAATCTTTTTCAAAAAATTATAAAGATGCCGCAAAAAGCCCCCCGGATGGAAGGCTCTTCGCAGGTTAAATTGTTATTACATAACGGAGGACCAGTAGTTACCCAGAACCACGACGGATAGCAGGTATCCAAGGGGAACGTTGACGAGAACACCGGTGGTAAAGGCCGCTAAGGGCTTCCACCCCACGGAAGTAAGCTCCTTAAAGCGTGTAGTTAAACCGATACAGATGAAGGTCAAGTTGAACGCCCAACCTCTGATAGTTTTAATCGGACTGATAACTTGCTTGTCAATAACTTTTGCAGTTTCAGCATCAACGTTGGAGACTAATAAAGTGATGATGATGGAGGCTGCAAAAAAGCCAAGAACGAATTTCGGGAAGCGATACCAGATTTCTCCGGCACTAGGCTTAGCGTTGCCCTCACGTTTTTCCCACAAGGTAACAGAGACGAGAGCCATGATGAAGCACCAAATACCAACGAACATATCCCGGCCGACAACCTTCATTAAGGTAAAGGTCTTAATGGCTTGCTCATCGATGGAGGCAGCTGCAGCCATACCGGCGGCATCTGCGAATTCAGAAGTTCCAATCCAAGCTCCTGCGGGGCCGGAAGGAATGCCTAGAGCTTTAATAGCAAAAGGCAGGATTAAGACCATGACTGTAGCCCAAACTACAACCAGGGAAATCGCTACGGAAACATGTTGCTTTTCAGCTTTGACGGAACCACCGATGGCAATTGAGGCAGATACACCACAGATTGATCCACCGGCTGCCAGAGTGGTGGCAAAACGTTTATCCAAACCAAAAATTCTAGTACCCGCCCAGTAAATGGTTAGAAAAGTAGTAACGGCAATCACAGTTGCCTGGGCAAAGGCAACGGGGCCTGCTTGCAAAATGAGGGTGAAAGGAAGGGTGGCACCCATAAGAACGATACCGGTCTTAACAAAGAATTCTGTCCGCAGTGCACTATCCATCCATTGCGGCATTTTAACAACGTTACCGATTACGAGACCAAGAATCAGGGCCAGGATGGGAGCTTCCAGATTTAAGCTCTTCATGGTATTCCAAGAACCCCAAACTGCGACAAATACAACCAACGCATAAATGATGGTAAAGCCAATCACAAAATCCTTTATCTTATGTCCAAGAATCTTCAAAGCAAAACCAAACATTATTGCCAGTACAAGATATAATCCAACAATTCCGCCAACATGACTGCTAACGTATTCTAAGGGCACGGAGATATTGTCATACGAAGGAATACTAATAGCAATCCATTTCATGAATGTACTTCCAGTTGACCATAGAATAATCGCTGCAATAGTTAAACCTAACCCGAGCCACACAGCCCAATAATCTTCCTTTTGGAAAAGACCTCGCCAGCCCCCTTGGGGGGCTGTCGGTTTATTCACCGGCGCTTGAGTACTCATAGTATTAACCTCCTTGTTTCTCGTTTATTTGCGCTTTTTCACACAATAACCAGTAAAATCTGCCTACTTATGATTGATAATTGCCACAAAATTGCCACAACCTTGCAATACTTGGATAACCGGAATTGCGCAACCTACTTTAGGGATTTAACAACGTTAAACCTACCACCTCCCCTGATCAGTCTGGTGACGCTAAACTCTGGGCATTGGAAGCTAACTCGCTCCGTAAACTTTAGCTGACTTGTTCTCGGTTGAGGAGAGGTCAATTAACTTCCGCTGGAGTGCCAAAGTTAGCATGCGTTCGGCCCAATTTGGAAATCCCGCAGCATGGATATGATTATAAGCTGCAAAAACATTTTTATAGCAGATTCCTTCATTCTCTCCATCAATTCCATGACCGCGTTCGACCTTAAATCCAAATTGTACCCTTGTGGTGTCCAAATTGATAATCCGAGAGTTATGGAACTCATGTCCTCGGACAACACACTGATTAAACCAAGGGTTATTATTTAAACCTTGTAAAAGGGTATAACCATGACCTTGAGGTTTTTTTTCCATTTGGGTATCGAAGGGAAGTAATCCCACCATCTCATACTTACCTTCGCCGGTAAGTATTTGGCGTCCCAGATACATCAAACCACCGCACTCCGCGTAGATGGGCATCCCATCTTCACCGGCTTTCCGGATATCTTCCCTTAGTGAAACATTTTGGGTCAGTGCTTCAGCGAAGACTTCCGGAAATCCCCCGCCAATATAGAGTGCATCCAAATTCCTTGGCAAAGCTCCTTGGGTAAGAGCACTAAAATAAACCAGTTCAGCCCCCATGGACTCGAGGCTTTCTAAATTCTCCGGGTAGTAGAAACTGAAGGCTGCGTCCCGGATTACGCCAATCCGTGGACTATAAGCTCTTTTTGCTTTAGGGTTATACCCAGCTATACGCAAGCACTCTGTACGCGGATCGACTTCAAGGGGCGGGGCGGATTGGGCTATCTCCAAGACCTTGGACAAATCTACACTTTCACTAATTACCTTGCCCAGACGGTCCAGCAACTTCTCCGTCTCCTCCATCTCACCATTCATAACCAGACCTAAGTGACGATCCGGTATGGAGATCAGGGAGTCCTTGGGTATTGCTCCCACCACGGGAATCCGGCAAAAGGTTTCGATGGCCTCCCGGGCAATCTTCTCATGGCGTGGGCGGGCGACCTTATTAAGAATCACACCGGCAATCCGGATTTCCGGATCAAAATGCTGACACCCCATAACTATGGCGGCCGCGCTGCGTGTAATTCTCGTAGCATCCAGTACCAGCAACAGTGGGGATTTAGTGATCTTGGCTATTTCCGCCGTGGAGGTACTGCCATTGAGGTCCAAGCCATCATAAAGACCCATCGCCCCCTCAATGACACTAATCTTACTGCCGGATGAATGCTTGGCAACGGAACTACATATATCCTCCCTACTCATCATAAAGGCATCCAAGTTCCGTGCTACCCTCCCGGCGGCGGCAGTATGCCAGCTGGGGTCGATAAAATCCGGGCCCTTCTTATAGGGCTGGACCTCGATCCCTCGTTGGGTTAGGGCCCTTAGCAGACCCAAAGTGAAAGTAGTCTTGCCGCAGCGCCCTTGGGGGGCTCCGATAACGACGCGGGAAATATCAACTTGCATTTCTCTCCACACCTTTCTTGCACTATCGGGGCCCCTTGGGCGACTCGGGCGTTAAAACCTTGAATTACACGCAACCGGTTGGTTTGGGAAGTCCGGCGATTTTGCAGGCACCTTTTCCAGGGCCGGTTGGGAACAGATCATAGATGGTTTTTTGGTCATAGCCGGTATCCTTCAGGAGTTTACGAACCATGGGAGCCACACCGTATTGATCATAATAGTCGCGGAGGTAGTTAATCACTTTCCAATGTTCTTCGGTAAGCTCTTCTACGTCCTCGTTAGGAGCTAAAGCTTTAGCTACATCCTCATTCCATAATGCGGCATCTTCCAGAAAACCATCTTCGTCCAGTTCGTAGGATACGCCGTTGACAACTAAATCTGCCATTGTAAATTCCTCCTTGTAAATTATTTGATGGATTAAGAATTCCTCTTTTGATGGATTAAGAATTCCTCTTAGGTAACTCCATCTGAAGCTAAGAATTACTTTATATCTCTTCTCTGACCCCAATGACGACTTTGTAAAGGATTGTAATAAGCAGGGCACCGATAGCGTAGACCATAAAGGTAACCGCTAGCTCGTTGGCCGTTGGGGTATATTCCACAACATGTTCTAAAGGTGTGGGAACAAAACCACCCAAGACCAAACCTAACCCTTTGTCAATCCAAGCCGCTATGAAGACAGAGACCAGAGCGAAGGGTAAGATTTTTTCATTCCGCCTGGTTTTGGGAACCACCAGTAAGATGATGCCGACAAAGGCTAGAATGACGGCTACCCACATAAAGGGCACCAATTGACCCTGTCCATGCAAACCTACAAAGAGGTATTGCAAGGGATGCATGTGACCGGGGATATTGCTATAGAAAGCGGTGAAGAACTCCAGGATGTAGAAGAATACATTGGCAATCATGGCATAGGTGACGATTTTGGCCAAGGATTGAATGGCCTCTTTGCCTGGATCAAAGGTGCTCACCTTACGGACGATCATGCAGAGCAGAATCAGCAAGGCAGGTCCCGCGGCAAAGGCTGAGGCGAGGAAGCGGGCCGCCATGATGGCGGTGAGCCAGAGATGTCGTCCGGGCATACCGGAGTAAAGAAAAGCTGTTACGGTGTGAATGCTGACCGCCCAGGGAATGGAGAGATAAATCAAGGGCTTCACCCACGCCGGGGGCGGAAATCCTTTGCGTTCCGCTCCTAAAGCAGTCCAACCAATCACCAGGTTAAGGAGCAGGTATCCACATAAGACACACATATCCCAGAACATGACGGAATGAGGTGTGGGATGTAACAAGACGTTGAGAATTCGGTCGGGGCGTCCCACATCCACAAAGATGAACAGGATACACATAATAACTGAGGGAACGGCCAGGAATTCACCGAGAATGACAATTTTGCCAAACTTCTTATAGTTGTGAAGGTAATAAGGGATGGCCACCATAACTGCGGAGGCTGCGACTCCCACCAAGAAGGTGAACTGGGAAATGTAGAGACCCCAGCTAACATCCCGGCTCATGCCGGTGACGCCCAAGCCTTCATTGTATTGTCTTAAATAGGCCAGAAATCCTACGAAGATAACTACCAGTAAGGCGCCGACCCATAGCCAGTATCGTTTACTGCCGGATAAGGATTTCTCAAGCATTTTCCTCACCCCCGATCAGATAATAGACACTGGGTTGTGAGCCTAATTCAGGCTTACGGCGGATTGAATAATGGGTGCTTAATAATTTTCTAACCTCGGAGCCCGGGTCCTCCAGATCGCCGTAGACAATGGCTCCTTTGGCTTTCTCCACACAGGCCGGAGCAAGACCTTGGTCCAGGCGGTCCATGCAGAAGGTGCACTTCTCCACAACCCCTTGGGTGCGATGAGGATATTCCGGATTGATCTTCTTAAGATAGGGTTTAGGATCTTTGTAATTAAAGCTCCGTGCCCCATAGGGACAGGCCGCCATACAGAAACGACAACCGATGCAGCGGTGCATATCCATCCCTACGATGCCATCTTCACGTCGGTAAGTGGCTTGGGTAGGACAAACTCTGACACAGGGTGGATTATCACAGTGATTACAGAGAACGAAGAACGGTATCGTCTTTGTCTTCTCATCCAGATAATTGTTTTCATGACCGGGGAAGACATGTTCATAGGTGTCGGTCCAGATCCACTTGATCTCATCCTTGGGATTGCCCATATCCGGGACATTGTGGAGATCGTGGCAGGCATTAATCACTTCATCAATATCGGCCTGGGTTAACTTGCTCATATCGATGACCATAGCCCAGCGCTGGGCGGCCAACTTGCTTTCGCTTGTAAAATCCGCCGCTTTGAGGGGCTCCAAGATTTCAAAGGCGTCCAGGGTAATGGCTCCACCTAACCCTAAGGCGGTAATCACTCCGGCCTTCTTTAGAAAGTCTCTGCGATTGATGCTCATTTCTTTGCCTCCCTTGGTCCGGCGTGGCAAGCCCAACAATCAGGCTCCACCCCCGCATAATCGTGGCAGGCGTAACAGAACTGGTTCTCCCCCATTTGGGCAGTCTCGGCCGTGTAGTAGACCGTTTCGGGCGTATCATTATGACAGTTCAGGCAGGTGGCTTGGAGGCTCATTTCAAACTGTTGTCCATTTTTATTGGTGTAAGTGGTTTTTCCCTGGCGGACAACGGCATCCCGCCATTCTAATAAGAGCTTCATATGGTTTTCTCTCATGAATTCCGTGTCTTCAATACACTCGGTTGCCCCTAATTGTCGAATCACCGGGGTATCTGTATCAATCTGTGGTTTGGCATCTGCCTTACCCATGTTATAAAGGAAGGGCATGATGGCGATTGCCAAAAAGATTAAAAGGCCACCGATTGTTTTTCCCCCTTTACTCATCTGCAGTTACCCCCTTTACGGGTAAATCATGACTGGGTAAATCATTGCCACGCAGATCCGTGGTTCTTTCCTTTTCACCTTCCATGACCAGGGCATTGGCGACCAGCTCATGGACTCCGGTGACCCCTACGCCCGGGACCCAGTAGTCCATGAGAGCCGGGAAAGCTGCCCTGTCTACGGCGCAGATATTGGCCAACATATTAACCCCGTATTTATCGTGGACATATTTTACGGCATTGGCCCGGGGGAAACCGCCTCTCATACGCTCTTCCATGTTTTCCGAAGCGTTAAGCCCGGACCCGCTGCCACAGCAGAAGGTTTTTTCACGGATAGTGTTCTCAGGCATTTCGTAAAAATTATTACAAACATTTTTGATAATATAGCGTGGCTCTTCCAGTAAACCCATTCCCCTGGAAGTATTACAGGAGTCGTGATAAGTAACCTTAAGATGGTCATTACGGGTCGGATCGAGTTTGAGCTTGCCATGTTTAATCAAGTCCGCGGTAAACTCGGTAATATGAATCATCTTCGTAGAGGCTGCCTGTTCAAAGCGGGTCCCTGTTATGGGTGAGACGGGAACTTCCAGGAAATCCGCCGGACCATTCCAGGTATCCATATACTGGTTAAGGACCCTCCACATATGGCCGCATTCACCGCCGATGATATACTTAACCCCCAGCCGTTTGGCTTCCGCATAGATTTTAGAGTTAAGACGTTTAGCCATCTCATTGGAGGTGAAGAAGCCGAAGTTTCCTCCTTCTGAGGCATAGGTACTCCAGGTGTAATCTAAACCCAGTTCATGGAAGAGCATAAGGTAGCCCATGCAGGTATAGATTCCCGGGTCCCCCATCAGGTCCCCTGAGGGAGTTACAAAAAGGATCTCCGCACCTTTGCGGTTAAAGGTGGGTTCCACCCGAATCCCCGTGATGTCTTCGATATCGTCACACATCATTTCAATATTGCCGGTGATGGCATGGGGTTCCAGGCCTAAGTGATTCCCCTTCATATAACAGTTGGCCACAGGGCCGGCAATCCAATCGATGTTAAGGCCTAATAAATTTAGTAATTCCCGTCCGATAATGGTGATCTCTGCCTGGTCAATTCCGTAGGGACAGAAGACAGAGCAGCGGCGGCATTCTGTACATTGGTAGAAATAATACCACCATTCCTTGATGACCTCCGGGGTAAGATCTCTGGCCCCGGCCAGGCGCCCCAGGAACTTACCGGACTTCGTGAAGTACCTTCTATAAACGGATCTTAAGAGCTCCGCCCGCAGCACGGGCATGTTCTTAGGATCCCCGGACCCAATGTAGAAATGGCATTTATCCGCACAGGCCCCACAACGTACACAGATATCCATCATAACCTTGAAAGAACGATACTTTGTTAATCTCTCGCCAATTCCCTCGATAACCGTAGACTGCCAATTCTCGGGCAACTTCCAATCCTCATCGACAGGAGACCAGTCTCGAGCATTAGGGAAGCCTACTGTCTCAAGATTTTTTCCTTTGGCACCCCAGCAAAAGGTACCCGGTTCAAAGGGTGTTTGCACGGTGGTATCCAACCAGTCTGTGGAGCTTGGCGTATAATCTATCTTCGACAGTTCCTCGGTTTTGGGGAGCTTATATTTTGCCATAGTTCAACCTCACTCCTTCTTCTCCACCGGTATACCCGCCTTAATCATTTTCGCCCGGAAATCATCTTCGTACTCCTCGTAGGTATGGACCTCAACGGGATAGTCCCAAGGGTTGATATGTCTTACCATGCGGTTATTGCTCTTCATGTTGCGGGTAGGATTCATGAAGATTCCACCCATATGCATCAGCTTGCTTAAGGGGAAGTAGACAAATAAACAGCTGACGAGAAAAAGATGAATATAGAAAATGGAACCGATTCCGTTGGGAATATGGGGGGTAAAGGTCAGTAAGCCAATGGCAAATTCCTTGATCGCTGCAATATCTACTCTGTACACATAACGCATCAGCATTCCTGTGCCGGCGATACCCATGAGAATGAAGAGGGGGAAGTAATCTGCAGCTAAACTGATGTACTTCACTTGAGGAACCACGACTCTCCGCAAAAAGAGAAAGGTTAGAGCAAGGACAATCAAAATATCAGTGATATAGAGAGCGGGTAAACCTATTTGGAAGAAGCTATCCAGTTGATCTAAGGAACTGATTGCCACCGGAACCGGCTCCAAAAACAAGCGCAAGTGACGAATCAGGATGATGAGGAAAGACCAGTGAAACATGAGTCCGAAGAGCCAGAGCCATTTGTTCGAGCCATAAGCCAGCTTAGGACCCTTCTCACCATTTTGAAGCTCGGTCTTGGCGTTGCGGAACAGGGAGCGGAAGAAAAGCACCTCCAAGGCCATTCTGACGATGACCCCGAAATCGGTGGTGGGGTTCTCAATTTTATTCTGCTTAATCCAGGAGAAGGATTTCCCCTGACCAATAGTGGTTGGAATTCTAAAAGGTACCGGGGTCCGCGCCCAGCCCATGACCCGATAGATGAATCCCGCCAAAAATAAGGCAATCGCTGCATAGGGAAGAATAATACCGAATAAAACTTGTAAATTGGCCAATCCAACTCCCACCAAAGGAATCAGGATGAGGACAATGACAGCTATTAAAGAAAATAAGGCTTTCACGTTACACCCTCTTTTCTGTGGCATCCTTTTCATGATTTTCTGTAACCAAATTAGCTTGCTTGAGAAGCCGGAAGGTCATATTCTTTAGTTCCATGGTTTTTAGATCGGCTAGTTTGTCGCGACATTCGGAATATATATCAAAAGAAGCAAGGGCTAACTGGTCTATTTTCGTCTCAAACTCTAGTAGTGCTTTGGAGATCGAGGCTTCCTCAGCCAGCTCTTCGCGAATTACCTTTTTTAGGAGGAAAACGAAACCTATAGCCTGTGAAGGAGTAAAGCTCTGAACCGCTCTTACTTTGATCATATCCCTTAAAAATAAATCCACTTCAATATCTTCATTATCTTGAATCAATGCTGTATAGATCTTTTCAACACTTTGGGTAATGGTATGTCCTACCGGGTTTGTAAACTCATCATTTTGTTCCCGTAGAAATTTAGAAGTATCCTTTGGATAGGTGTCCATAATCAGGCGACACCACTTTTGGATTAAGACAGGCTTCTTTTCCATCAGGAGAGTGCTAAGTGCCTTGTCTGCCTTGTCCATGTATGCCAACTCCTTGATAGTTATTAAAAGGAGTCCTCTCGTTGCAGGAGCAGCACTCCTGCAACGAGACTAATACCTCTTGGAAGCAGTATTCGATTAATCGGGTGGTTTGACTTTTCCTTTAAGGGCGACGAAGGTAGTGGTGATATAGAGATATTCAACCTTGTCTTCCATAGCAAGTTCCTTTACCGCCAAATCCACATCGGACTTTTTCTCACCGATTTGGGCAGCAATTTCCTTGCTTTTTGCCTTTTCAACCGTATCTAGAAAAGCTAAGACTTTCTCTTTAATAACGGGGTCGGCAGCTCCTTTTTGCATATCCATTTCCCCCTAACATTCTCTCAGATCATGCTGAGATCAATTGATTTAATATTTAAAGGCGGCAGAGGTGCGGAAGGTTTCTCTGGAGAAGATAAAGTCATCAATGACTTTATCGGTGAATTCAATACCGGTTAAGCTGAAGAATCTTTCCCAACCGATTCTCTCGATCCATTCGCCCATTTTTTCACCTTTGCGTGCATGGCCGGCATAGGTATCGACGATATTGCGAACGGCTTCGGTGACTTCCGGCCAACGCGGGGGATTGTTCGGAAGGAAGGGAATGACCATCCGGGAGAACATAGGATTGGTCCGGGCATTAGCCACTTTTCCACCGACGAGAATAGCGATTCCGTCGTTTTTGGGATCGATGATCTCCATACCGGGTGCCATGGTATAGCAGTTTCCGCAATACATACATTTTGCATCGTTGACTACGACGCTCTTTTCCTTGGGATTGGGACGAATGGCGCCGGTGGGGCAACAAGCTACTAAGCTGGGAATCTCTGTTCCTTTGCGGATCTTGTCATGGTCGATGCGCGGAGGTGTTCTGTGAACGCCGACGATAGCCAGGTCACTACAATGGGCTGCGCCGCACATATTGAGACAGCAGGCCAAACTTATCTTCAGTTGAGCCGGTAATTTCATGGATACGAAGTATTCATAAAGATCATCCATTACTGCTTTAACCACACCGGAAGCGTCTGTAGCCGGTGTATGGCAGTGAACCCAGCCTTGAGTATGCACGATATTACTGATCGAAGCACCTGTTCCACCTACGGGGAGTCCTTTTTCACCGAGAACGGCAATAAGGGGCTCAACCTTAGCAGGATCGGATACTAAGAACTCGACATTATGACGGGCTGTGAAACGAAGAAATCCGTCACAATATTCATCGGCCAGTGCGCAGATATCACGAATAAAGTCAAGACTTACTAGGCGGGGTGAGCCCACACGAATACTGTATAATTCAGCTCCGGATTCGGAAACATGCTTCAGCACGCCTGGTTTCGGGTTTTCGTGATAACGCCATTTCCCGTAATTCTCAAGAATGATGGGCGGCAGCATATCCTTAAAATAGGGAGGTCCCTGATCTAACTTAGCCATTATTATCCACCTCTTGTTTACTTATTTATTTCTTCTTCAGGCCAGAAGACGTAGGGGTTAGCACGAGGACGATAGATCATCTGGGGCACCGGAGGTAAGCCAACTTCACTGAGGAACTTGCCCATGCCGAGACGATAGACGGTTTCCCCGATTCTCTCACGAGTTTTACCGTTTTCATCCCACCATTCCCAGATGCGGCCAATGAGATCTTTAAATTCTTCAAAATCCCCTTCCATTTTCATGAAAGGAACAATGACCCAGCCCATGAAGGCAGATTGCACGATGGTAGATTTTCCGCCCAGAAGAATGGTAGCTCCTTTTTCTTTTCCGGGGGCAATAGCCTTAGGCATTCTGTTGATGCAGTGCATGCAGCGCGAGCATTCTTCAGCTATCACACTCAGTTCTTGGGTCTCGGAGTTGAATTTTAGTGCTTGAGTGGGGCAGCGGTCACATACTATACCTTGGATGTCCATTCCCTTGGCAGCATATTCCTTAACTGCTTCTTGGTCGATGCTAAGAGTATCCCGCCAGGTTCCAATCACCGCACAGTCGGAGCGGGCGATGGAAGCGGTGCAGTCATTAGCACAACCGGAGAACTTAATCTTGAATTTATAAGGCCACATGGGGCGGTGTAACTCATCTTGATATTCATTGGTTATGTTGTAGCAAGCTTCTAAAGTATCATAACAAGCATGTTCGCAACGTCCCGGTCCCACACAGCAGCTGGGGGATCTTAAGTCCGAACCGGAGCCGCCTAAGTCAAACCCTTCTTCGCTTAATTCATCGAAGATCGGTTGAAGTTGATCAGTGACGGTTCCCAGCAAAATTGCATCTCCGGTCGCTCCGTGGAAGTTCATAAGCCCGCTTCCCCGTCTTTCCCAGATATCGCAGATTTTGCGAAGGGATTCTGTGTTATAGAACCAACCGCTGGGAGAATTAACCCGTACCGTATGGAAGGATGACAGGTGTGGAAACTCTTCCGGCAAATCGGTGTAACGACCGATTACGCCGCCGCCATATCCTTTTACCCCAACGATACCACCGTGTTTCCAATGCCCTCTCTTTTCCTCATAGGATCTTTCTAAGAGATGAAGGAGTTCCTTCGAGGCCTCATTTTTCACGGCAGCTTTCTTCATTTCCGTCACAAAGCTGGGCCATTTCCCTTTTTCTAACTCATCCAGTTGTGGCGTCTTCTTCTCAGCCATGACCTTACCTCCAATTCAAGAATTTGTAGTTATTGTCTACATCTCCATAATGGATGCAGCACCTGTTGGGCATACTGTAACGCAGCTTTCACAGCCCATGCACTCCGATTCGTCACCGACTACTTCTGTTATTTCCCCATTGAATTTCAGTAGATGAGCCGGACAAGAATCTGCACATGCGTCGCAGCCTGAACATAGATTAGGATCAATGGTTATGATGAACATCTAGTGTCACCTCCCCTTTTGTGTTTTCCCGTGAAAGCTAGCCATGAATGCCTGAGCCTATGGAGCAATAGGAGTAATACCGCATTGTTCTTGTGCCTTCTAACACAATAACCCTATTCACATTGTACCTAGCATTACTTGCTTCTGTAAAATACAGATAAATTATCGCTGGTATTACTAAATCAAATTGTGAAAGTATGCATATTCCTAATGGTGATTAGCAGGATCGCTTATATAGGCTTTAAGGATAGACATGCCGCCTTCCAAATAAGAGACCTTAAATCCCTCACTTTGCAGGATACAAGCGGCCTCATAGCTGCGTATACCCAGTTCACACACGATGACTAAGGGCGCAGACCGGGGGATGATGTTACAGCAGCGGTCACGCAGCTCTCCCAGGGGAATGACTATGACCTGGTCCAGGGGCAGGGGGTTAGCCTTTACTTCATCACGTTCACGGACATCGAGAAACCAGATTTTACTCTCTTTGGCAAGCCGTTCGCTAACCTGTGCCGGTGTAACGCCCGTTACCAGCCCCCGACGCTTATTCTCAAGAGTCGTGGCGGCATGAATCAATACGTCGATGGCCGTAGCGAAGGGGGGTGCATACCCTAAATCCAGGCTGATTAAGTCCTCGACTTTGGCGCCGAATTTTAAAGCAGTAGCGACTACATCCAAGCGCTTAATACCCTCCCCATTACCGCAGACCTGGGCGCCCAACAATAACCCGCTATCCTTATCCGCAATCAATTTCAGGGTGATACTGCCATGCATAAGGTAATAATGGGTAGCATCTAAGCCGCTGCTTAGACTGGTAATTACGTTGTACCCTAATTCTCTTGCTTGCTCCTCGCCAAGACCGGTGCGGCCAATGTTTAGGTCAAAGGCTTGCAGAACCGAGGTCCCCATGACCGCTTTAAATTCTACAGCCTTTCCGGCAATATTGTCCGCAATCACTCTACCCTGTTTATTGGCTGTAGAAGCCAAGGGGATATACACGGGCTTACCTGTAAGAACATGCATCTGCTCCGCACAGTCTCCTCCCGCATAGATAAAGGGATCACTGGTTCTTAAATGCCCATCTACCTTTATGGCACCTGTTACCCCAATCGCCAACCCGGCGTCCTTAGCCAATTCCACCGTAGGTCGCACACCTGCCGCAATAACTACAGCCTCAGTCCCGAGAATTCCCCGATTGGTAATAACCCGGCAAACATTGCCCTCTCCATCTCCCTCAAAGGCCTTGACCCGGCAGGACAAACGGATATCCACACCGCGGGCACGCATTTGGCTCTCCACAAGTTTCGCCATATCCGGATCGAGGAGCTGGGGCAATACACTATCCTTTGCCTCGCAAAGAGTGACCTTAAGCCGTAGGCCGGCTAAGGCATCCGCTACCTCTACGCCGATTAAGCCCGCGCCAATGATAGTGATATTCTTCAGCTTTTTGGCTTGAAGCACTTCTTTTAAGCCCTGGGCATCATAGGGGCTGTGCAGGGTAAAGATCTGCCCCAGCCCAACCCCGGGTAAGGGCGGAACCAAGGGTTTGGCTCCCGTAGCCAGGACTAAATGGTCATAGGGAAGTACTTCCTCTTCTTGGGTTTTTAGGTTTCGCACCAGAACAGTCTTTTCTTCGCGATTAATTTTCAGGACTTGTGTTTCGATCAAAAATCTCGCCCGTTTCTGGTCCCAGAAAAACTCCGGGTCCCGGATAAGACCGGCGTTGGTCTTCATCAGCTCCTCAAGCTTGGGAACACCATTCCCGAGATAAAGGGGCAAGCCGCAGGAGCCATAGGAAACAAGCTTTCCCTGTTCAATTACAGTGATCTCCGCATCCGGCCACACCCTGCTCAAGCGTGCAGCAACTTTGGGACCGGTGGCTACTCCGCCGATAATTACTACCTGCATAAGGCATTTCTCCTTACTTTCACCGTCATTTCTTCACCGTCATTTAATCTTCCATTACTCTTCTCCATCAAAGGTCAAGTAGGGTTGTTTCATGCTGACTAAAGCATTGACCATCAGCTCCACCAAACCGTCATAGTGGATGTTATACCTATGGGTGGCATCGTAATACTCAAAGATTCCCCGTAAGGTACCTTTACAGTTGGAACAAGGGGCGCACACATATTTGACGGTGGAGAGATCTTCGATAGTATCCTGGAAGGCACCGAGAATCTGATCAAACTTCGTTCGGGCACTAATCTTATTGCGGAACTCACCGAAGTTCATAGAGTTCATAATGGCAAAGCCGCTGCCGCCGCCGCAACAATAATTATCCACACCATGGGGAGTCATCTCCCTAAACATTGGGGCAATAACCTTTAAGATGTTCCGTTGCGGCTGGACAATCCCCATTTGCCGCACAATGTTGCAGGGATCATGAAGGGTAACCGGGAAATTATTTTTACTGGGGTCAAACTTCAACCGTCCGCTCTTTACTAAATCCCAGAGCAGAGGTAAGTTGCTTTCCACGGGAACCCGGTCATCCCCAAGGGCCATGCGGTCGGAGACAATTGCCGAAGCTTTATGCGCATGACCGCATTCACCCATAACCACGCGCCGAACACCTAAACTCTTGGCAGCCTTTACCTGCTCCGCGGCTATTTTCTTCGCTTGGGTATCGTCATACCAGATTCCATAATTCACACTGTCATAGCCCATCATCTCACTGCTTAAGGTCCAGTTCAGGCCTGCCTCCTCAAACAAAATGGCAAAGGCTACCGGGTTCTGGGGCCAAGCCATAAACTCTCCCGCATTATGCAGCAATAGAATATCCGCACCTTTTTTATCCACGGGAAATTTAATTTTAATCCCATAACGTTCTTCCGTATCCTCTTCTAGAAATTCTAAAGTATCTAAAAAGACGGGCTTCGTCATACCGGTCGAGGAGCCTGACTTCAGTTGGTTCTGTGTACCTTTGGTGTGAATTGGTGTAGGGGCAATCCCCATCTCCTGACTGAAGATCTTGCGGATCTCCTTGGCCAGAATGGAGTTATCCAGTCCTAAGGGGCAGGTTTGGGCGCAGCGCCGGCAAAGGTTGCACCGATAGGCCAGCTCTCCTAAGCGGGCGATAGTATCCCAATTCACATCAATATCCGCGCCGACAAAGCCACCGAAGAGCTTGCCACTGCTTGTAAAATACTTTTTATAGATCTTCCGCAGGACCTCGGAACGGAAAATAGGACGGTAGAGCTCATTATCCCCTGCACCCTTGAAGATATGGCAGGCATCAGAGCAGGTATTGCATTTAGCGCAATAGTCGAAGGTGAGCTGCAGGGGTTGAAGGACCCCATTATTGGCATCCGAAAAGATTTTTTCTAAACCGTCCAAAAACTTGCGGACAAACTCATCTTCTTCTTCCTGTGTTTTGGGCCGGATTAAGGAGTCAATTCCCACATAGCCATCCAAGGAAGCACAATACTTCTCCCGCCAGGCCGGCTTAACTTCCATAAAGTCCGGTTCCATACCCTCCTGGTTATAGGGAAACTTAAGAGTCAGTAATTTATCTATTTTTATCAGCTGTTCATCTGAACGCCCCATATCTTTGGGGCTTAAATTCTTATGATCGATCATTTGCGTTCACTCCATTTCCACTGCCAACTCATGTCATTCTGTGGCATTGCCGAAGAATCTTTTGTTTTTGATTTGGGTCAAGATACTTCACTACGTTCAAGTACGGGATTTTTCCTGAGCATAAGCGAAGGATCTTTTCCAGGCTAGACTAAATAGATCGGTAGCCTACTTCTTCACGGTATTGGCTCCGGTAATATGCGGTGCCGACCAGGACTTTGTGGGACGATATGCAGTTGCTTCTTTGACCTTTTTCTCGATTTCACTTCCCTTGAGATTAGGATCATTTTCCCAAAGAACCTTATGGAAAGTAAAATATTTACCCACATAGTGACTCATCTTACTTATAGGAATATAAGTAAACATGATCAATAGAATGAATAAATGGACTACAAAAAGAGTACCGGCTTGGAAAGGTGTGAAGCTGATCAGATTTGCGGTCACTTCCCGTGCTGTAGAGAAGCCCAGGTCGCCAATCCAGACGAAGATCCCGGTAACCACTGCACTATAGAGTAAAATAAGGTTGAAATATTCCTGGGGTGTGGTGTATTTTCTGAGATTATTATCAAAAATACGTTTCAGCAGAAGCATCGCCGAACCAAAAGCGACTAGAATCAGTCCTAATAAACCGGTGATAGCAGTAACATAATACACTAAGCCGCCCCATGCTCCGCCGGCAGCACTAACCTCACCACCATTAAGAATTGTCAGGGCTCCGACCACGAGGAAAATCGTCCATGCCATTAATAGATAAATCCCTAGATGCAGCGAATAAGACAACCACCAAAAGGGTTTTTGGTTGTCAAAAAGCTTCTTAATAAAGAGCATTTCTTTGAGCATATCCACTAACTCCGCCCCATGAGAAACCTGCCGCTCCTTATTCCACCACTCAACCTCTTCATAATAAGAGCCACCGTGTTCATGCCCCTTTTCTTTGGGAACAGGGTAAAGCTCCATGCGCCCATGGAAGGGCAGTTTTGCAAATTGATAGGCTTTGTAAGCGGATAATCCAATAAAGAGTCCGATAGATAAATAAGCTATGACACTGAGAATCAAATGCCCCAACCTCCTTTTTATTTGTTCAATTTCTCACTATTAGTTTAAGGAAGTTAAGGACAATTGTAAAATTCCCTTTTCTAATCGCCACGATAAAAAAAAGAAATATATCACTTATTACCCGGAAATCAGATCCTAAATTCACTCATGAATCCTTTACCCTTGGGTAAACTAAGGCATAGTCGGTTGAAAATCCGGAACTAACCATAAGACTTTTTCATCGTCTAAGGCTAAAACATTGCTTCCCTTATGCACCGGCAGCTTTATGATTCCCGAAAAGTTAAGGAAAGGATGATATACCTATGGTAGAAAAGAAATTCCCCGATCGGCAGGCTAACCCGAATACAAAACCTTCGCAAAACCATAAGCCGGATAAAGCCCCCAGCATGGATTCCCGGGACGGTCATGGATTATCTAAGGATCAAGTGATGCAGGGCAAGGGCTAAACAAGAAGGGCGTGTCAGGGGGACGGGGGTGTTGACACAAGGGAACAAAATTAAGGAGCTGACCCGGATGAACATAAGTTCCCCGGGTCAGCTCCTAGCTGTATTGTTAAATGTATCCTAATGAATAAACCCCCCCGCCTGAGGAATCAGCACTTTATACATTTCGGTGGGGATACTGGTTTCCCAATGTCCTGTGAACTTTGCCAAGGCTACGACCATAAACCATACCAGGACGATCGCAATCGCCGCTCTTAGGGGATCGAAGGTAAGTTGCTTGCCACCGGCGGGCGGGGTGCTAAACTCCAAAGTCCCTTGGACCGGACAACTCTTCACACAGTTTAAACACCCGGAACATTCCGGTGACCACACATTTTTAGCCTCAGCTACCTTAAGTTGATTAGGGCAGGCGGCTGTGCACTTTTGGCAAGAGATGCAGGTATCGGCATTTCTACGGATCTTCCAGGGGCTAAAGATGCTGAGCAGACTCGTCAGTGCCCCATAGGGACAAAGATAGCGACACCAGAAGTTCTGGATAACTACGGAGAGCAGCGCAAGAACCGCTATAACAGTTGCCCCCGCTATGGTAAGGTTTTTAAAGAAATCCAGCATCTTAACATCGGCAATCATATTATAAGGAGTCTGGAGAAAACCGTAGGCACTGGGTCCATCCATTAAGATGAAGATAAAGACAAGGAAAAATCCAAGCAGAATGTATTTCAGAGAGCGTAAAGGATAATCCAGCCAACGAGGAAGAACAAAGTTCTTGCCGAAAACCTTTCTGCCGAGGATGGCTAATCCCTCGGATAAGGTGCCAATGGGACAAATCCATGAGCAGAAGCTCCGCTTGAATACTAGAGAAAGACCCATCGCCAATAAGAAGATCACAAGTCCTGCAGGGTGAATCTTATCAAATACGCCGGTGACCAGCCAAGCCTTCAAAGCAACTAATGCACTGATAGGCAGAAAAGCCTCCACACCAGCCGGCCGAGGGACCAATGTCATTGCATTAGGATCCCCATAGGAATTGACAAAGCGAATAAATTGAATGCCAATATAAAGGATAATTAACACAAATAGTAACTGTACCGTTCTCCGCTCGAGGGGAGCTCTGTCTTTTTTAAGCATAATGTCCATCCTTATTCTTAGAGTACTAATAGATATCTTTACTTATCCATTATACTCTTCAGGACAACAGAGGAGTGTGATTGCGATCACTACTCAAAGTGCTTTTTAGCTCCGTAGTTCTGTTTGCTTCACTGTGGGATCTTCCATGATTCCCATAAATATAGGGCTATTGGTCTTCCAATCGACGATGGCATAGACAAAGGGCCTATCGAATACAAGCTGAGCTAAGTCTATTGGTGCGCTGGTTGGCACCACTCCTACCCCTGTCACCGCAGCAGCTTCCGTCCCCTTTTCATCCACTTTGATATAGGTCTTATGCTTTACTTCCCCGATGAAAAGATCCTTGGTATGCTCCTTACTCATAAGGGAAAAATCCGCTTGATTCGGATCAAAAGCTATCCCCATTCCCAAAGCAGTCAGTTCATTTTGCAGTTCATCCTCATAACTGCTTTCAAACTTCGGCAGGGAAAGCTCTACATTCCGCACCTTTTTAGTGTTGATTAACTCAATCAGTTCCGGAGCTGTAATCTTGCTAATAAAATCCCGGGGAGATTGGCCTTCCTCAGGTAATATCCCTACGAAAGCAAATCGTTCATCCACATAAGGCAAAATTACTCCAGTGGCCCCCTTATCCTGAATATAATC